>CAYWLT010000018.1:0-19047 GCA_964459295.1 uncultured Thermodesulfobacteriota bacterium | reverse complement strand
CGTAGTACCACCACCAGTTCTGCGCCGGCTCGGCAATGAGCAGGGTATCGGTGGATGCGTAGATGAGGCTCCAGTTGCTGACAATGTGGTCCGACGCAAAGTTTATATCGCTGCCCAGGAGATTAAAGCTCGCGATTGAGGTAAATCCGCGGCTCGCCCCGTCATCGGCGATGAAAAAATTTCCGCAGCCCTGCGCGGTTTCTTCGTAGGGCATGACCTGCCCTTCCGCGTTTACCTCGTACATCTTGGGCACCAGGTCCTCAAGGGTAAGCCCGGCAATGAGCTCGTCGTTGTGCTCAATGGCGCCGGCAATCGCGTTCGCTCACATCTGCCTGCGCTGGGGATCATCGTAGGGCAGCAGGTAATACTCCTCCGGGAGTTCCGGCCAGTAGAGCAGGCCGTATGGCTCAATAGAGGAGTAGGCGAGCATGTGCACTGAACCGGCAATCTCGCGCGCCGTCTGGTAGGACCCTTCAAGGTAAAACTGGCGTGCGACGCGGGGCTGCAAGGCGTCGGCAAGATCGACGATGGTTATTTTGGTAAGCACCGGGCTGGGATAATAGCCGATCACATCATTGCTGACGATACGATCAGCAAGCGGATGTGTATCATCCATGTCATAGGTGTAGACGGTTGAAAACACCGCCGCCCTGGCAGCCGGGCCGTCCGGTGTTTCCCTGGCAAGCAGTATCTCGCCGGGATACCCCTCTATGGCCAGGCGGGCGGTTTCACCGATCCGGCCGAACTGGGGGACGCTGACAATGAAAAGCTCGTTTCCATTAAGGGTGTAGATATAATAGCCATCGGTTTTTAACAGGTCTGCTTCATCCGCCCCGGTCTCCTGGTTGTTGGTGCCGGAGTAGTCGACGCCCTCCTGGCGCCCGCCGCTGTCAAAGGAACCGGCCGTGTCGGTTGCCTCTTCGGGGGGAAGGTAGTAGAAATTCCCGTCAGTGAGACTTAAGAGGTAGGCGCGCATCTCTTCGGAGAGGTTGCCCTTCAGCCGCTGTTCAAGATCAGCGCAGGACGGAAACGTAACAAGGTTGGCCGAAGTCCTCACCCGGTCGCCAATGCGGGGCAGGTCATTACTATAATCACAGCCCGAATAAAGCGAAAACGCCGCCAGAATCAGAACGGCCGCAAACGTGTTTTGATAAGACGGGGTTTTCATAGACCCTCCTTATGAATGCCCGTACTTGATACCATATAGTACAAAATATATGCGCTTTTGTCCATATGATTTACTGCCGACGTACCACCAGGGTGATTTTCCGATGAAACGGGGAAATAAATTGTAAATTGATTGCCGCAAGAAAAAAGCCATAATCATTGCCACCGCCCTCGAGAAAGGTGCTGGCGAGAAGGGGATCGATGATGAGGGGGAAGTATCATACTGCGACTTAAAGCAATAGGAGGCGGATTGCTGTTGGGGAGTGGTAGGAAGTGAAAGGGGTGTTGGAGTAGTGGAGTGTTGGAGTAATGGGAAAAACTCTCTCGTCAGAAATGGGGTCAGCCCTTGACTTTGGACAAAAGAAGGAGTGGGTTGGGGAAGAGCAAGAAGCTCCTGGAGTATTGGAGTGAACTGGGATGTGGGATGTGCGATGTGGGATCTGCTATGTGTAATGCGGGATTTCGGTCCTCTTCTTTTATGACACTCAATGTAATTTGCCTTGACAATTTGATGTGTAGTGTGTATGAATACACAAATGAACAGCTGGTTGATTATCCAAATTCTTAGAAATGATGGCTGGAAACATGTTCGAACAACCGGTTCCCATTGGCATTTCCGCCATCCCAAAAAACCGGGTACGGTTCCTCATCCGGAGAAAGATATTCCGATCGGTACCCTCAAAAGCATCGAACGCCAGGCCGGTATAAAATTCAAGCAATAGGACATACGATGGCTGACTACATTGCTCTTATTCATAAAACCTCACGCAGTGACTATGGCGTGTCTTTCCCCGACTTCCCCGGTTGCATCTCTGCCGGGAAAACGATTGATGAAGCCAAGGATATGGCTAGAGAAGCATTGACCGGCCATATCAAGACCATGCTTGATTACGGTGAAAAGATACCTCATCCTTCCAGTCTCGAAGCGGTTATGGCAGATCCCGACAACACCCATGCAATGGCTTTTCTTGTGATAACCATTCCTGAGCCAAAGCCAAAACGCATTAGGGTTAATATTACTCTGCCCGAGAAAACCCTCCGCCAGATTGATGCCATGGCAAAAAGACGCGGCATGTCGCGCTCTTCTTTTCTCGTTCATGCGGCTCAGAATTCCATCCAGCCAAAAGGGTAGTCGGGAATTCGCGGCTTGAAGCCGCTCCTACGGATTAAGATCCATCAATTACTGTCTTCTGCGTCCTGCTTTTCCCTTCCGAAATCCGTAATCAAGTGGGTCCCGGCTTGAAGCCGCTCCTACGGAAATGCACGTAGCAGAAACGGCAGCAGGTTCACATCGATGCTACAGGTGGCCTGCTCGGCGCCGGTTTTGACACTTACCTCAAGTGAGTCGCCAATCTGTATTCAAACACGACTCGGTTCCGTTGCAGAACTGGCCGTCATCGCAATCAGCAGCACTCCTGCAACCCCCGGTGTCCCGCGGATGCATATCGATGTCCTGCCTAAGTACACAATATCATAAATACATTAACGTATAAATAAGTTGCTATTTATAGTGAGCTGTGGCATGATGCATTTGAAGGAGGTGTATCATGCCAAGAAAAAGCCCATATAGCATTATTTTATCTGCTCACGAGGCGAATGAATTATCAAAACGGGCAAACAAATATACGTTGCCTTATTTTTCAGTTATGCGCGCCAGAATAATTCTGCTCGCTGCTCAAGGCTTAACCAATGAAGAGATTGCGCTCCGACTCAGTACCCGGCGTGAAGTGGTCAGCATGTGGCGCAAACGCTTTTTTGAACAGCGACTGCACGGCCTTGAAGAACGGCCTCGGCCGGGTCGCCCCCGGGTTTTCCCCCCCAGATCTCATCGTGCACATTAAGGCCTTGGCGTGTGAACTGCCGGTTACTTATCACCTGCCCCTTTCCCGGTGGAGTACAGCTGATCTGGCCCGCTACGCTCACCAGTGTGGCTTGGTGGCCTCCATCAGTGGGAGCACCGTATGGCGTTGGCTGCATGAGGATGCCATTCGGCCGTGGCGGTTTCGCTCCTGGATATTCCCCCGCGATCCACAGTATGCCACAAAAGCGGGAAGAATTCTTGACCTCTATGAGCGTATCTGGAATCAGTGCCCTTTAGGCGATGACGAGTTCGTCCTCTCTGCTGATGAAAAAACCAATATTTAAGCACGACAGCGGCGGCATCGCACCTATCCGGCTCAACCGGGTTCGCCCATGAAAGTGGAGCATGAATACAAGCGATGCGGTGCCTGGGCGTATCTAGCAGCCTTAGATGTTCATCGTGTGAAACTGTTCGGCTGCTGTGAACCCAAAACGGGCATTGTCCCTTTTGATCGACTGGTGGAACAGGTAATGACACAGCCACCCTATAGTGATGCCCAACGCGTTTTCTGGATCGTGGACAGCGGTTCTTCTCATCGGGGACCCAAGGCAGCTGCTCGGCTGCAGGATCGATACAAAAACCTGCTGCTGGTTCATGGACCTGTCCATGCAAGCTGGCTCAATCAGATTGAAATCTACTTTTCAATTGTGCAGCGCAAGGCATTGACACCAAATGATTTCCCGTCGCTCACCGAACTTGAGCAGCGTCTGCTGAACTTTCAAACCTACTACGAACAGATAGCAAAACCATTTGAATGGAAATTTACTCGCCGCGATCTCAATGCATTGCTTAATAAAATTAAAAAAGTATCACGAGATCAACACCAGATTGCAGCCTAAAAATACTTGGCCGTATTTATGAACCAGTGTACTTAGGCAGCAGCGTTCGGCGGAGGAAGGAGAAGCATGGCACAAGTGATGGTGCCGCGTTACCGATCCTATCGGTAGGCTTGTAAAAATTCATCAATCCCGGGATCGACCCGGGCTCCCAGTGCCTTGGCTTTTTCAAGGTGTTCCAGTGACGCCCGGTACTTTCCCTGGGAATAATAAGCAAGGGCAAGATTGTAATACGCATGCGCATAGCCAGGTTCAAGAGTGATTGCCTGCTTGAAATGAGCGATGGCCTCATTCATCTTGCCTTTCCGGCCATAGGCAGACCCTAGGTTAAAATATGCCTTAGCATAAGCGGAATTGAGGCGGATAGCGTGCTTGCACGCATCAATGGCTTCATCAAACATGTTGTTTTTCAAAAATGCAGCCCCAAGGTTACCGTGTGCTTTAGCATCATCAGGATTAAGGTCTATGGCTTTCTTGAACTGGACAATCGCCTCATGTGCCATGCCTTGATTGAGATAGGTTGTGCCAAGATTGATGTACGCTTCCGCGCAACGCGGGTTGATGGCAAGTGCGCGCTGATACTCGAGGATGGCTTCACCAAATAAGCCTTTTTCATCATATAGGTGACCCAGGTTATTGTGCGCGCTGAAAAGGCCGGGGTTTATGGCCAGTGCTTTTTTATAGTGAAGGATTGCCTGGTCATACATCCCTTTTATCGTGTAGAGGTTCCCAAGATTGTAATGGGGCAAAGCAAGGCCGGCATTGACCGCAATGGCATCTTTATATTTGCTGATGGCCGCCTCCACCATGCCTTTTTTCTCATAGGCGACGCCGGCGTTAGCGTGTGCCGTAACGTCACGCGAATCGATTGCCAGGGCTTTTTTATACGCATCCAATGCTTCATCAAGTAACCCCCGGTCCAGATAGGCATTTCCAAGGTTGCAATACGGCAATGACACGGCATTCGGGAAGATACTGATTGCATGGGTCCACAGACTGACTGAATTTTTCCAGGTGCTGATTTGTTGGATTGTTGCATAGCTCAGTACAGCAACAACGGCACCGATAAGCGTCATCCATAATCCACCCCACAGGGCTTTTCGTTTCGCCGGAATAATCTTTTCAATTACCCATAATACCCCGATCCCGGCCAACAAAAATATACTTGCACTAGGCAGATAGGTGAATCGGTCTGCTGCGGCCTGGTGCCCGGCCTGCACAATACCGAGAACCGGCAGCAACGTGATCAGGTAATACATCCAGACAGCAGCCAGTGCAGGCAACTTTTTGACCAGCCGGATGCAGCCGCCCGAAATCAGCAAAACCACCATTCCGGCAATAATATATTTGGCATCGAACAGATAAATGTTCCGGGGATACGGGTAAAAGGGGGCAAGATTCAGCGGCAGCACAATCTTTTCCAGATAAAAGACTACTGAGCTTAAGGCATTTAACAGGCGCGCAAGGAGGGGTAAGCGCTCCAGGCTTATAATCGCCTCCTCAGACTGTGCGATCGTGGTTACGATGCCCGTACCGATGCTCAGAAGCAGGAATGGTATCTTTTCCCAAACAACCCACGAGCTTTTCATGGAGGTGAGCGTGAGCCGCTTGAGGGGGTGAAAATCGAGAAGAAGCAAAATTGCCGGTAATGTCACCGCCATGGGTTTGGATAACAGGGCGCACAGAAACATGAGCAACACGACGGCATACTTCCGGCGTTTTTGCCGTGCGGGTGCCGCAGCGTAGGACACATAATACAGAAGGCTTAAAAGATAAAAGAAGCCGCACAATACGTCCTTTCGCTCACATGCCCAGACAACTGACTCTACCCTGAGCGGATGAACGCCAAAAAGCAAGGCCGCCACGCCCGCAGCAACCAGGACCGGACTCAGCAATGAAGCGGGTATGAGGACCGGGGGATGTGTTTGCCCCGAAGCCCGTACAGTGATGACCAATAGAACAATGAGCATGAAAAACAAGATCGTATTTAAGGCGTGTAAAATAATGCTGGTTAAGTGATGACCAAATGGGTTAAACCCCCACATTGCGTAGTCTACGGCATGTGATATCCATGCCAGCGGCATCCAGAGACCCGCATGGAATGCCGTGAACATCCGATAGATGCTGCCGACATTCAGTGTAAAAATATGAGGGTTTTCATAAATGTAGAGGTTATCGTCCCAATTAACGAAATCATTATCAAGCGAAGGGGTATACACCGCAAGGATAATTGCGAAAATAACCAGCCCCTCCAGGGCAATTATTTTCCTGGTTTTTTTACAACAGGAATGTGCTGTTGTTCCAATCATTGATGGTAAACGGCGAGGGCAATGAGCAAGCAAAAAAGGGGTTACAAGTCAGCAATTAACTTATAACCCCTCGAAACGGCTGGTGGAGCTGATGGGATTCGAACCCACGACCTCTTGAATGCCATTCAAGCGCTCTCCCAACTGAGCTACAGCCCCAACTAACAATAATCTTCAAATCCGAAGCACGAAATCCCAAATCCCAAACAAATCCAAAATCCAAATATCAAATGTTCCAAGCCGCAACCTTTAAACAATGGGCGATTATCAAACAATTCTGCTCTTTTGTCAACCTTCTTTCCGGTGGTGGCGCTGTCTCACTATTTCATAGAGGGCGATTGCTCCGGCTGCCGATGCGTTGAGCGAAGAAATGGATTCCCTCAAAGGAATTCGCACCAGAAAATCACATTTCCTGGCAACCAGCGGCCTGATGCCCCTTCCCTCACCTCCTATAACCAGGACCAAATCCAAGGTACCGTCAAGATCAAAGAGGCTTTGCCCGGCGTCCGCGCTCGTTCCCGCCACCCAGGCCCCCCGCGCCTTCAAGAAATCGATGGCACCGGCAATATTCACCACGCTGACAACCGGTATGTGCTCGACGGCGCCGGCCGACGCCTTGTAAACGGCGCCGGTGACCGGTGACGACCTGTCTCGCAAGATAATGACCCCATGCGCCCCGGCAGCACAGGCGCTGCGAAGCAGGGCCCCCAGGTTTTGCGGATCCTGGATGCCATCGAGGATGAGGACCAGCAGCTTTTCACCGGATTCGCGCCATGACGCAATGATGCTGTCAATGCCGGATTCCCGCCGGGGGATAACGATGGCAATGACGCCCTGGTGATGGCTGGTTCGCGCAAGCAGCTCAAGGGCCTGCCGTTCTTTATACTCGATGCAGATCCTGTTCCTTTGTGCAAGATCTCGCAGGGCTCTTATACTCTTGTGGCTTTTTTCCTCTGCAAAAAAAATTTTCTTTATGTCCGAGGGACGGTTTTTAAGGACTTCAGCAACCGGATTGACACCGTAAATTATTTCAGACACGTTCAGCCTCGCGGTTTGTCACGAAATAGATGCCGCCCCACACTAACCCCTGGTCGCCTTCGGCGCCGCCAGAGGCGGGTAAACCTCTTCCCAATGAGACTGTGTCATAATCTGTATTTTGTCATTTTGAGGGAATGCGAGAAATCTTATACAATAATAAAATCAATTATATAAGATTCCTCACATTCGTTCGGAATGACAACACCCTCCTATTATGACACAGTCTCGTCGGGGAGATGGATCGGGGCGAGGGGGTATGAATGCTGCTTCGGTGAATTATTGCTTTTCCGCCTCCGCCACCTCAGCGGTAATATCGCGGGCCGCCCGGACCGGATCGGACGCTTCCAGAATCGGCCGCCCGATCACCAGGTAATCGGCTCCCGCAGCGAGAGCCTCCGCCGGTGTTAGCGTCCGCTTTTGATCGCCGGAAGCGGATCCCCGGGGACGGATGCCCGGTGTGACAATGATAAACTTTTCCCCGCATGCCTCCCTGATTAATGGCGCCTCACGGGCTGAGGCCACCACGCCGGCGGCACCCGCCTGCTGTGCGAGCGCGGCAAGGCGTGAGACAGTGGATTCTACGGGCGCGTCCATCCCTATTTCATGTAAATCATTTTGTGCCATGCTGGTAAGGACGGTGACGGCAATGATGAGGGGAGGCGATGATGAGGTATCCCGGCATCGGGCCGCGGCAGCGGCAACCGCCTGGGCGATCATTCTTTTTCCGCCCAGCGCGTGCACGGTCAGCATAAACACATGGTGTTTACATGCCTCTTCCACCGCCCGCGCGACGGTGTTGGGTATATCGTGAAACTTGAGGTCAAGAAACACCCTGGTCTGGTGCGCATGGAGCATCTCGATGACCCGGGGACCGCAGCGGGTAAATAGCTGCTTGCCGACTTTGTAAATGCCGATGACGCCGCTCAGCTTTTTGACCATCTCCTCCGCCGCTTCGAAACCGTCAAGATCAAGGGCGAGGATGATCTTTTCGAAATGCTCATTCATCATCGTTCACTCTACAATAATCCGCAACACCCAAATAAATTGTTGTGGCTATAAATGCCCCCTCCCATGGATACTTATCTGTAATATTACTTGTTTGAGCCCAGACCCCGCTTTTTAGCCCGTTCAGAAGTAATAATGTTCCGCAATTGGGTGACCGCCTCGCCGAAGCTGTCATTTACCACCCGGTACTGATACCAGCCTGACTGCTCAATCTCCTTTTGCGCCTGGTCGAGCCGCTTCTTCATCACCGCCTCGTCTTCCGTACCCCGTTGGATCAGCCGTTCCTGCAACTCCTTGTGGGAGGGCGGGAGAATATAAATGGTAATGCTCGCAGGGTAGATTTCCTTGATGCGGCGGGCGCCGGCCTGATCGATATCAAAAAGGGCATCCATGCCTTTACTGCTGCAGCCTTCTAAGATTGACCGGGCGGTGCCGTAGAAGTTCCCATAGATTTCCGTCCATTCCAGAAGCTGGTCCGTTTCGATCATCCGCCGGAAGTCGGCCAGCGATACGAAGTGATAATCGACCCCGTCCTTTTCATGGCTGCGGGGGGCGCGGGTGGTTAGGGACACGGAAAAGCAGAGATCGGGCAGCAGCCGCATCGCCTCCCGGCAAAGCGAGGTCTTGCCCGCTCCCGAGGGCGCGGAAACGATAAATATGAGGGGTTCGTATGCCACGCTACCTAAGCCTTGGGATCCTGCCCGACAGGCTCCTCTCCCTCAAAACGCTGGGCAATGGTTTCCGCCTGGAGGGCTGAGAGTATTATATGATCGCTGTCGACAACAATTATGGAGCGCGTTTTCCTGCCCTGGGTGGCGTCAATCAATTTTCCCTTCTCGCGGGCCTCGTCCTTGAGTCGCTTCATCGGAGCGGAGCTGGTTGCCACAATGGCGATCACCCGGGACGCAACCACCGTGTTTCCAAAACCAAGATTCAGCAATTTTGAACCCACCAATGCTCCTTTGTCGGTAAAGGTTTACTTATGGATTGCTAACCAGGTGTGGCAAAAATATTGACTGCGTTAACCCAACAGACACTCTCTACTCGATATTCTGCACCTGCTCCCGAATGCGTTCCAGCTCGTTTTTTATCTCCACCACGCTGAGGGAAATTTCGGCGCTGCCCGCCTTGGAGCTGATGGTGTTTACTTCCCGGTGGATTTCCTGGACGAGGAATTCCAGTTTTCTTCCAACCGCTTCCTCCGACTCCAGCCACTGCCGGAATTGCAGGACATGGCTCATGACCCTGACCAGCTCCTCAGCGATATCACTTTTTTCAGCCAGATAGGCCACCTCCTGGGCTAGCCGGGTTTCATCGATCTCGATATCCCGGCAGAGCGCCTGGACCTTTTCACGCAGGTTTTTCTGGTAATCATTAAAGGCGGCGCCGGACAGGGCGCGGATGCGATCAAGCCGGCTCTCAATCTGATTCAGCCGTGACAGCAAGTCTTCTTTTAATTGCAGGCCTTCCGTCTCCCGCATCTTCACAAGCTCATCCAGGGCGCTGCTCAGCGGTCCCTTGAGCGTTTCCCAATCACAGGCGGCATTATGATTCGCCGCCGGGACAATGAAAATTTCTTTCTGGGTTAATAGTTGATCAAGGGTAACCTCTCCCGGCAATTGCAGCGTCCCCCGGAGATCCTTCAGCAGCATCAGGTACTGCCGGGCAAGGGGAAGATTGAGCTCGAAGCGAGGGCCTTCCGCCTCCTTGAAGTCCATCTGCATGGAGAGATCTATCCTTCCCCGGGCAACCCGCGACAGAACCAGCTTCTTGATATCATTTTCAAGAGGGAAGCACCGCTGGGGCAGTTTCAGCGAGACATCGCAAAACCGGTGGTTGGTAGATCTAATCTCAACGACCATATCTCCTTTTTCTGTTGGTGTTACCGACCTTCCGTAACCGGTCATGCTTTTTATCATGCGCGCTCCGCTGGTGGATGATTGTGCGATGTATTGATAAAAGTCCTTATTCCCCTCGCCCCATCCCTCTCTCCGGCGAGACTGTGTCACAATGAGTAAGACACCCTGTTTGTCATTCTGAACCCTTCGCTGCGTCATTCTGAATGAAGTGAAGAATCTCCATTGTTCGCTCAGGGTAAACTCCGTGAAGAATCTCATAGAATCAATGAGTTGAAAATGGAGATTCTTCGGCTACCGCCTCAGAATGACATTATGACACAGTCTCTTCGGGGAGAGGGTTAGGGGGTATAAAATTACTATCATGCAACCTGCAACCTGCATTACGCCCCTGACAACCCGACCCCTCCTCTCCCCTTTCGTTCCCACAGCTGCAACCGGTACCTTTCCCGCAGCCGGTTCAGCACTTCGATAATCTCGGCAGACGCGTAATCAGGATAGGTCCACTCGAGCGGCCGGAAACTTTTATTCCGGTAGATGAGCGTGAGGTCCGCGTAGACCCCGTTCCCCAGGTAGGGTCGGTGGGTATATTTTTTATTGGTGGCCAGTATCAGGTGCTCAAGCGCGATATATCCCGGGTCAAGGTTGACCTTCCGACAGCCCGCACCGCCGGTGTAGTTACCCTCGACCTGATCGGTGTGCTTCTTTACACCGGGTAGCGCCTCGGGAGGCAATAACTCCTCGAAGGTGATGAACCGCCTTATCAGGTATTCGCCCATTTCCTCCCGGTAGTAATCGGTCATGGTAAATGGGATGCACCTGCTGATGAAGTCAATGACGCCATACGCGCGTGAGAGCTCGGCAGCGGCAGCGGTTATAAGTTGTTTTTCCCCTGCCAGAAGGCTCACGATCAGCTTAACCGGCCGGGGCGAGGTTGGTGTACTCATGCAGGCTGCGGCTCATCATGCGCCCACGCATTAAAGCGGATCGTTCCGTATGCTCTCAATCAGCTCACCCGGGGATGCGGTTGCCGTTCCCAGTTTGCTCACCACGATCCCTGCCGCATGGTTGGCGATCATGGCCGCCTCTTCAAAGGAGGCACCTGCGACCAGGGCCATGGTGAGGGTTGCGATAACCGTGTCTCCCGCACCGGTAACGTCGTACACTTCCTTTGCCTTGGTGGGAATGTGCGTGGCCCGCTTGCCCTGAAAGAGGCTCATGCCGTCTTCGCCCCGGGTGATGAGAACGGCTTGACAGCCGAGCCGGGCAAGCGCTGTCCGCCCGGCCTTGATGAGGGTTTTCTCGTTTTCTATTTCAATGCCGCTTAGCTGAGCGGCCTCTTTTTTGTTGGGGGTGATCACGGTGACCCGGTTTTTATAAAGGTCATAGTTATGCAGGTTGGGGTGATCGGTGCAGACGAGCATTTTTTTAGCGCGTGCCCACTGCAGCAGTTGCTTCAGCAGGGCGTTGGGAACCGCCCCTTTGGCGTAATCGGAAATAATCAGGGCCGCGGCGCCGTCGCAGTTGCCGGTTAGGTAATCCAGCAACTTTTTTCTGCTGGCGGGAGATGCCTCCTTGCACTCTTCATGATCATAGCGCACCACCTGCTGGCGGTGGTCGGCGATAATTCGTGTTTTTACCGTGGTCGGCCGGCCCTGCTCTGCGATAATTCCGCCGGTGTGAGCCCCCAGGCGCTTAATTGCGCCGGTAAACTCCTTTCCCATTTCATCACGGCCCACAATGCCGCAGATGAATCCTTCGCCCTTAAGCGCGAGGATGTTATGCAGCACATTGGCGGCACCGCCGAGCCGGTACCTTCTTTCCATGACCTGCACCACCGGAACCGGCGCCTCGGGTGATATGCGCCCCGCGCGGCCATAGATAAATTCATCAATCATCAGGTCCCCGATGACGGCAATTTTAGCCCGGGGAAACTTGCGTATGCGGGCTATCAGTGTTTCAGCGACGGTATCGCTCATGTCCGTTGTCCTAAGCCCCATGGCCGCTGCCGGGGGAAATGCTCGTGTGGCATCCCGGGCATGAAGGTGAGGTGAAAGCGCAACCAGAGAAGCGGCTCATAGTAGCGTGAGCAGGAATATTTTGTCAATACCATTCCCGGCCGCTCGGGTCATTGTCCCGCCCGCAGCAGGTAATAGGTGCCCAGGGTGGCAAAAAAAATGTTGGCCGCCCATGCGGAAAGCAGCGGTGACAACACCCCGCCTTTGCCCAGGGAGATGCCAAAATTATAGAGGATGAAATAGGAAAATCCGATAATAATGCTTGCGCCGATACCTCGCGGTATGCCTCCCCCCCTGCCGATGCGCAAGGCAAAGGGAATGGCAAAGATCGGCATGATAAGACAGGCAAAGGGAAACGACACTTTCGCGTGGAGATAGGGCAGGTATTCGGGCACCTTGTACCCTGCCCGCTGGATCTTGGCGATATATTCACTGAGCTCAAGGAAGCTCATCTCTTCCGGTTCCTTGCGGGCCAGCTTGAAGTCTTCCGGGGTTTCCTTGAGCGGCATGATTTTTTCCTCGGCGGTCTCCACGGCCTGCATGCCGTCGGGGCTGAAGGTCCTGGTCACCACTTCGAAGAAATGCCACTGGCCGTTTATCCATTTCCCGCGGCGCGCGTCCAGCCGCCGGGTGAGCGTGAACCCTTCGCTGAAATAAAAGACGGTTATACCGTACAGGGTGTTGGTGTTATGCTCAAACAGCTCGATGTTGCAGATGGCATCTTCGGTGCGATACCAGAACCGGTCCTGTTTGAGCAGCCGGCGCCCCTTCTTTTGCCTGATCTGAATGTTTTCTATGTATTTTGCCTTTTGGCTGGTGGGGGGCAGGGCCAGTTCCTGATTGCAGAAGGCGATGAGCATGACGCCGACGCACATGAGCAAAAGCGGTGTGACGATGCGGTAAACACTGATGCCGCTTGCCTTCATGGCGGTTATCTCGTTGTTCCGCGCAAACAGGGCCAGGGTGAGAAAGGTCGCCAGCAGCGCGGCCACCGGGAACAGCCAGTAAAACATCTGCGGCAGCCGATATAAACAGGCCACCATCGAAAGCAGGAAGGGGACGTTGTATTTTTCCAGGTTTTCGATGAACTGAATTGAAAAATCGATGACGAAGAAGAGCACCACGCAGGTGATGAGACAGAGGGAAAAAAGCTTCGCGAACTCCCGGCTGACATATCGGGTGATAATGCTCATGGTTTCCCGTCCTGATCGTGGCGGACCTGATGGACAAATGCCTCCAATCGGGTCTTGGTGTTCCCGTCCTGCTGTCCATCATAGGCAATGGTAAGCAGGGGAATGTTGCGGTGGTCCTCGCGGCACCGCTTTAAAACGGCGCTGACAATCGTGCCCGGCATGCAGGTGAAGGGCATGGTGTTGATAAGCCCGCCGGCGCCCCGGCGGATAAAGTCGATGGCCTTTCCGATGCTCAAAATGGCCTCTCCCTCAAACGACGGATGCATGTAGGGCAAGGCGTGCCGGATGAGCGCTTCGGTGGTCGGCTCGTGACGGTGCCTGAGGGAGTCGCCCATGCTCGCGGTGAGCCGGCGCTCTATCCATTTCTGGATTTCATCGGTCACCAGATTGGCGATAAAGCTGCGGTAGTTGCCCTTCCGGAGGGTTCTCTGCTTGCTGGTGTAGTTAATGTACAGGAGCCACTCGGAAATCGGGGGAAGCCATACCTCGCAGCCCAGCCGTTCAAGGTTGCGCACCAGATCCTCGTTGCCGAATCGGTTGGAGCGTATGTAGATTTCCCCCACGATGCCGATGATCGGCTTTCGACCCGCCCCATTCAGGGGCACGCGGTCGAACTCCTTGACTGCCTGCCGGAGCAGTTGACCGGTCTCTTCACGGCGGCTCAATGCCCGGCAGACCTTGTCCAGGTAGACGTGGTAGAGGCGCTCACACTCTCCTTCGTTCTTCTCGTAGGGTCTCACCTGGCGCATTTTTTTCTGGAGCAGATCGACCGAAACCATTCCCTTCCATGCTATCTTTGACAATCCATGGCCGATGCCGGCCAGCTCCTTATAGAGATCTTCATCCTGGTCCGGCGCCATAATGGGGACCTGCGGGAACCCCATATCATCCAGCACCAGGCGGTGAAAGCGGTTATACTGTCCGAAGCGGCAGGGTCCCCGTCCCGAGGCCATAAAAAACGCCGAACGATCCGGATCAAAGTCCGGTCTTTGGGTCATCTTGACCATATCCCCGGTGGTAAGAATGCAGGGATAGCACTCCTTGCCCGAGGTGAGCTTTCTTCCCCAGGTGAGGGTTTCTTCGTCCGACTCGGGCAGCACCACCGCCCGCATGCCGCAGGCCTCGAAGGCAGCCGCCACCGCGTGGCTGTGGTCGGCCATATTGGGAATGTATATGGTTTTCGATTTGTCCGGCAGACTCCGGCGGGGAGATGCCGCCGGCCGCGAAATGACGGGCCTGCGGCCGGTATTTTTCAGGCTGTCCAGGAAGGCCTCGAGGCGGGTGATAACGCCTACGTCAGAACTGTGTTCGTCAACCTCAATGGTAAGGTAGGGGACGCCTTTCATCTTGTCCTTGAAAAAGTGGGCGATAAACGAATCGGGCCCGCAGCTGAAATTGGTGAGATACAGGCCGTGCAGCGATGCATGGGATTTGATGCAGTGGGTGGCGGCAACTATCTTCTGTCCGTACTTCCAGTACATCTCGTTCCACTCCGAGACCAGGCCGCTCTGCTCCAGGGGCAGAAAATCCATGGGTATGGCGATTATGCCCAGATCGTTTATCTTTTTGGGCAGGTTAAGATTTACGCCCGCGTCGCAGCCGTTATAAGGCCTGCTTATTATCGCCAGGGCAACCTGGTCGCCGGTAAGCTGATGTAAAACCTCGCGGCCCCGCTTCTGGATGGACTCATTGAAGCGGTGCTGCGCGGCAAAAGCCGCCTCCAGCGCCCGGCGTACGGCGCTTCCGCTTTTTCCCAGCTGCCTGCCCGCTGCGCGCATTCCCTTCTCCACCGCCTCTCTTCCGTCTCCAAAATAGAGGATGGGGCTGATAAGCTCCACCCCCAGCTCATCAAAGTTGAAGGCGGAACGCAGCGTGTAGGGCAGGGCCTGCACATAGGGACATACCAGGCTGCGATCCACCGCGGGATGGATCCGTTCCATCTCGATGATGCTGGGAAAGAAAATCCTGCGCACGCCCTGCCCGATGAGATTGAGCAGATGGCCGTGTGCCACCTTGATGGGAAAGCAGGTCTCGGCAACCACGCTTTCAACTCCCCGGTGGATGATTTCCTTGTGAGTTTTTTCTGAAAGGACGACCCGGTACCCGAGACCGGTGAGAAAGGTGTAAAAAAACGGCATGAGCTCGTGATAATACATGCAGCGGGGGATGCCGATCACCGGGGCTGCGGGAGGACAGGGCGGTGATGTCCGGCAGGCCTCTTCGAGAAGCCCCTCCCGCTCGGCGAAAAGGTCCGGCAGGTTGCTGCCCTTCCGGCTGCCGCGGTTCACCTCAAACCGCTCGCAGCGGCTTCCGTAGAGCAACGGGCGCTCTCCTTTCACCTTCAGACGCTTAATCTCGCACCGGTTGGGGCACTTTTTGCATTCAAATGACGCAAGGTCGTAGTTCCTCCTGCTTAAGTCAAAACCCTTGAAGGCGGTTTTCCCGGTGGAATTTTCATCGCGGGCAAGCATGGCAGCGCCGATCGCCCCGGTCACGTCGTGGTCGGGGGGAACGGTAATTTTCCTGTTTAAAATCTTTTCAAACGCGGCCACCACGCCCAGATTGAACGCGGTACCCCCCTGGAAGAAGATGCGTTCGCCAATGCGCCGGTCACCCACCACCTTGTTCAGGTAGTTCAAGGCAATGGAGTAGCTCAGGCCGGCAATGAGGTTGGCCTTGTCCGCCCCCAGCTGCTGGTGGTGCACCAGATCGGACTCTATAAATACGGTGCAGCGTTCGCCCAGCGATACCGGGCAGGTGGCCTTGAGCGCCAGCGCGCTGAACTCCCTTTTAATACAAATGCCGAGTTTTTCCGCCTGCTCCTCCAGAAACGATCCGGTGCCCGCCGCGCACACCTTGTTCATTTCAAAATCCACGATTGCTCCCCGGGATATGCTGATATATTTTGAATCCTGTCCGCCGATTTCAAAAATGGTGTCCACCGTGGGGTCAATGGCAATAGCCGCGGTGGCCTGGGCGGTTATCTCGTTTTTAATCACATCGGCCCCGATGAAATCGCCGGTCAGGTACCGTCCCGACCCGGTCGTGCCCACCGCGGCAATCTCCACCCTGTCCCCCACCTCCTCACCCACTTCCTTCAGCCCCTGCTTGATCGCTTCCAGCGGCCTTCCCGCGGTCATCAGGTAGCGCTTGGCCAGGACCCGGTTATGATCGTCGATGACAACCGCGTTGGTGCTGATGGAACCCACATCAACCCCCAGATAGCCCCGTATTTTCACACCGCCTTCGCTCAGAAGATTCAGCGACGAGAGGGTTTCCTTTTTGACTATTTCAAACGGAGCAAGGGGATCCAGTCCCCTGGTTTTGCCGGGCGCGGGAGGGGCGCTGATGTAGCGGGCCAGCCTGTCCAGACCGGCAAAGCGGTTGTGAAGCGAGGCGTCCTCCCTGAGCAGCAGCACCGCGCCGATGGCGCCCATGGAGGCAAAGTGTTCCGGGACGATCAGATCATCATCATTCAGCGCCAGCACCTCACGGAATGCCCTGCGCATACCCAGGTTGGCGGCGACCCCTCCCTGAAAGGAGACCGGCGGGGTGAATGATTTACCCCGTCCCAGGGTGCTCTTGAAATTCCTGGCGACCGCGCTGCAGAGGCCGGCGACAATATCGTAGTCGGGGGTGGCGCTCTGCTGCAGGTGAATCATGTCGGTTTTGGCGAACACGCTGCACCTGCCGGCAATGCGGGGAGGGTTTTTCGATTGCAGGGCCAGCCTGCCGAATTCCTCCACGGTAAGACCCAGCCGGTGTGCCTGCTGATCCAGAAAAGAACCGGTTCCGGCGGCGCATATCGCGTTCATGATGAAGTCGCTGATTCTCATCGCCCCGGTGGCTTCGTCCCGCTCGAGGAATATGAGCTTGGAATCTTCGCCGCCCATCTCCACCACGGTTTTCACCCGGGGATAAAAATATTCGATGGACTTGCTTTGGGCGATGATTTCGTTTTCAAAGCGCGCGTCGAGCAGCTCCGCGAGCAGCTTGCCGCCGCTGCCGGTTATGGAGATGCCAGCGAGCCGGGAGGCGGGCATGCGGGAAAAAACGTTTTCGAGTATGCGATGAGCGGCGACCAGGGGCTGACCATAGGTCCTGGTGTAGTGATCTTCCAGGATCTGCCCCCCGGTGTCCACCGCCACCGTGTTGACACTCACCGATCCCACATCAAGACCAAGAAAGTACTCCCGCTCCTTCGCCATGACGCCCTTCCCTTATAAAGACCATCGGTTCGTTTGCTCAAGGTGATGGATTGGTGTCCGATCAACCGATGCCGCTGAGATGATGATTACTAACTATACCTGTTTACAGCGCGACCCGCCAACCGGAAAGCGCATTTTATTCATCCTTCAGGTCCCGGGCCATAAGTTCCATGACCGCGTCTTTGGGATTTTTGATGCCGCGAAGAATATTACAGACCTGTTCGGTAATGGGCATGGAAACCTCCATCTTCCGGCTTAAATCATGGGCTGACTCAGCCGTCCTGATGCCTTCGGCCACGCTGCGCATGTCCCGGGTTATTTCCTCCAGCGGCTCTCCCCTGCCCAGCCTTATGCCCACCATCCGGTTGCGGCTCAGCTCGCCGGTACAGGTAAGAACCAGATCACCCAGGCCGGAGAGGCCGGAGAGGGTATCGCGGGCGGCCCCCATTTTCAGCGCCAGCCGGGATATTTCCGCAAGACCCCGGGTGATGAGGGCGGCCCGGGTGTTATAGCCGAAGAGGAGTCCGTCCGAAATCCCTGCGGCAATGGCAATAACATTTTTGAGCGCCCCCCCCAGTTCCACCCCGGTCACATCGACATTAGTATAGACGCGGAAGAAGGAGGTTGAAAGAATCTGCTGGATATCTCTGGCAAGCGGCTGATTTTCCGATGCCAGGGTCACGGCGCTGGGAATCTTTCTGCTCACCTCGAGCGCAAAGGTCGGCCCGGAGAGTACGGCCAGACGCTGCCCGTCTGCGAGAGCGAGCTCGTCGCGGACCACAGCCGACATGGTAAGCAGGGTCCGGTTCTCAATGCCCTTGCTGGCGATGACCAGCATGGCCCGGGCCGGGGAATGGGCGGCGATTTCCCGCACCGTCTGCCGGATGGCATGGGAGGGCGTCACCAGAAAGAGAATATCCCGGTTGCCGGCGGCCTCCGCAAGCGACGCGGTGGGGATTATGTTTTGCGAGAGCGGGATGCCGGGCAGGTAGAGGTCATTCTCCCGCTTTACGGCCATGGCGCTGACCAGCTCCGCTTCATAGGCCCACAGCGCAACACCGAATCCCTTCCCGGCAAGAAGGTTTGCCAGGGTAGTGCCCCAGCTTCCCGCCCCGATGACGCCGATGCGCACCTGGATAATTCACCCCTTTCGACTCGAATCCCGGCTCATGATCCGCGGGAAACCGCGCAACCGCATCCGCCGCCGGCCCTGACGCGAAGCACGGTTCCCCTTGTCACGGCTGCGGACGATTAATCCTCTTCAGCCAAATGAGCGACACCGACAACCTTTTCGTCTTTTCCCACGTCGATCAGCCTGACTCCCTGGGTATTTCTGCCGATCACCGAGATTCCCCTGATCTTCATCCGGATGATGGTCCCCTGGTTGGTGATGAGCATCACCTCGTCCGCATCCGAAACTTCTTTCATTCCGACCACGCTGCCGTTGCGCTCAGTGGTCTTAATGGTGATGATGCCCATGCCGCCCCTGCCCTGAATGCGGTATTCCTCGGGGTTGGTGCGCTTGCCGAAACCGTTTTCGGTTACGGTGAGGATGGTCG
>CAYWLT010000017.1:0-19153 GCA_964459295.1 uncultured Thermodesulfobacteriota bacterium | reverse complement strand
GAGAGCCGTACGACTGCCGCGTGTGGTGCAATCTGGGCAACACCTATCTGGCGGAAAAGAAATATGGCGAGGCCATTGCCCACTACACCCGCTCCATTGAGCTCTGTCCGGGAAGCGTCGAAGCGCATTATAATCTCAGCCGCGTCCAGCTCCTGGAGTACATGTTTGCGGAAAGCAATAAGAACTTCAACAAGGCCAAGGCGCTCGATGCCGGCCGGGTAGATCGCTTTCTGCAACACTATTCGGAAAACGCCAATCGGCTGGTCATCGACCAGACCTCACCCGCCTCCGCATACTGGTATAGAACTTTTTCTCTCTCGGGCGCTCAGAAGCAGTTGAGCGCGCATCTGTGGAACTATTTTTTTAAAGGGATCTCCTACCCCTATCGGTACGGGGTTATAGTAATATTCTTATTGTTTGTCTCTTTGCTTTGCATCGACCGGCAGAATTATAGTCTTTCACTCTCCTGTGAATATTGCGGTTGTGCGGTATGCAGGAAATGCAGATGGATGGTGCTTGAGCATCGAATGTGCAAACAGTGTGCCGCGATATTTAAAACTGCCAGCGATATAATGATAAGCGTTTCCAAGAAAGAAGAGCAGGTGGCTTCCATAGAGCGCTATCAGGGGCGGAAGATTTTTGCCGGCAAGCTCTTGTCGGTGCTGCTTCCCGGAACCGGACACCTCTTGGTCGATCAACCGCTGAGAGGCACGGCAATTCTCTTTTTGTTCTTCCTCCTGCTATCGCAATTCCTCTTCTGGAACACCCTTATAGTCAATCCCTGGCGGTTGGTCGCCGCATCCCCATACCTGAGCATGCTGCTGGTGGCGATCCCCCTGGTCATTCTCTATCTCCATGCCTTCAATCATTTTAACCTTTCATCGATGAAGCTGTTTCAGTTTCTTTCATTGATCCGGGTCACCCGAAGGGAATTGCAGATTAAGGAATAGCGGTTATGCGGCCGCGAAAGGAATGGGGTTGTGGCATTAGAGGGCAAGATTATCGATTTCGGTGTGGCCGATATACTGCAGCTGATAAGCCAGCAGCAAAAGACCGGCGTTTTTCTGGTTGAACGGAATGAGGAAAGCATCGAGGTGCTTTTCTGGAACGGTATGATTGTGAGTGCGCACCCGGTGGCAAAAGCCGACTCAGAGCTGCTGGGTGAAAGGTTGGTGAAATCCGGCTTTGTCACCGAAGGGCAATTGCTGCGAGCGCTTTCCCTGCAAAACAAAAATCAGCAGCATATCGGCGAAGTCCTGGTGGAAATGAATATCATCAGCCAGGAAATGCTTGACCGGATCATTCACAACCAGATTTATGATACATTTACTGATCTGTTTCAGTGGAAAGAGGGAAGCTACGTCTTTCAGCCGTCTTTAGTCAATTTCAATGAACGGCTGTTTACCCCGTTGGGGTTTGAGCACATCATCCTGGATGTCTTGCGTATGATGGATGAATGGCCGAGCCTGCTCAAGAGCATATCATCGCTTGACGCTGTGTTTAAGCGAACCTCCCTTTCTGCGGGGCTGGTTGGGATCAATGCGGAAGCGTCTTTGCCGCAGGATCAGCGAATCATCTTAAGCCTCCTCGATGGTTGTATGAGCGTAGCCGACCTGGTGGAACGATCCATGCTCGGTAAGTTTGCAACCGTACAGGCTTTAAGGACGTTGCTCGATCGGGAAATGATTGAACGGGTGGAACGGGAGAATCGGGTTGCGGGTACCGCACGATCCTGGCAGCAATTTTTAGGAAATCGTCTTTTTGCCGCAGGGTGGTATACGCTGTTTGCCCTGGCCCTTCTGGGACTTTATCGTATCGCGCCTCCGGATTTTACATTGACCTTCCGGGCACTTACACCCGGAGGATTGAGTGGGGTGACCGCCGCAGCTATCGAGTCAAGCAAGAAGTATAAAATAAAAAACGCGTTGCAGGTCTATTACTGGGAGCAGGGCGGCTATCCCGAGACCCTCAAGGCGCTGGTGGAGTCCGGACTTCTGGAAACAGAGGAGACAGAAAACAGCGCTGGCAATCCTTTCAGTTACCGCTCGCAAAAACACAGCTATACCCTGCCGTAAACCGTCGGCCCCCTCATCCCGCGAAACCTCATTCGCGCGGTATTCGCTTCGCCTTCCCGCGCCGCCCATACAGCCTGATACCAAAAATACCATCGAATCACCGCAAGCGGGGAAGCGTGTCCATAAAATGCTTGCTTTTGCCGCAGGGTAGTGATTTACTTGTTTTCAGCTCGACCTCATTTTTAACAACCGCATCCTCAACCTATCATACAACATGAATTCAATGGAAAGGCCCGACCTGGCGCCCTATGCCGCGAAAAGCGCTGAGTCACGCGGTAGAAAATACCGAGAAGATTTCAAGGATAACCGCCCTGCCTTTGAAAGAGACCGTGATCGTATTATTCATTCATCCGCTTTCAGGCGTCTGGAGTATAAAACCCAGGTTTTTGTAAACCATGAGGGTGATTATTATCGAACGCGCCTCACCCATTCTCTCGAGGTGGCGCAAATCGCCAAGGGGATCGCTCGACGATTACGGCTCAATGAAGATCTGACCGAATCCATCGCCCTTGCGCATGATCTGGGTCACACGCCGTTTGGTCATTCCGGGGAACGGGCGCTTGACCGGAAGATGAGCGATAAGGGGGGATTTGAACATAACCACCAGAGCCTGCGCGTGGTTGACGTTCTCGAGGACAAATACCCGGGTTTTCAGGGATTAAATTTAACCTGGGAAACGCGTGAGGGTCTGGTGAAGCACAGTTCGCAGTGTGACCGCCCGGCATCCGACTACGACAGTGATTTATTGCCCGGTACGGTTCCAACCCTTGAGGCCCAGCTCATCAACATTGCGGACGAGATTGCCTATAACAACCACGATATAGATGATGCGCTTGAGGCCGGCTATATCTCCCTTGAAGATCTGAAGTCGATTGATCTCTGCCGTGAGATCATAGGAGGAATTGAGAGAAAATATCCCGCGCTGTCCGGAAACAAAATGAAGCATCAGATGATTAGCGCGCTGATCGGCTATCTCATCAATGACGTGGTCAGTTATACTGAAGGTTTGATACGGCTTTATGACCTGCGTTCTCCCGGAGACGTCAGATCGGCCAATGCGATTATGGTCGGTTACTCGCCGCCGATTGAGCAGCAATCGAGGGTGCTCAAGGAGTTTTTGCTAGAACATGTCTACCGGCACTATAAAGTTGAACGGATGAGAATAAAAGCCGAGCGTTATGTCAGCATTTTATTTGACACCTACCACAATAATCCCACCCTGTTGCCGGGAAAGTATCGAGCAAGGGTGGGGGAAGGGGAGGGGGAGCGGGTGATCTGCGATTATATTGCCGGCATGACCGATCGATACGCCCTGGATGAATATAAAAAACTGTTCGAGCCGTACGAGCGGGTGTGAAGCCGACTGCACTAAGCGTCATGCCACAACTGAGCCGTCTTATCCCTGCTTATCTTTAAATAATCCCGATCACGGGAAAACACCTCAAGGGTCATGGTGTCATCATAACCGATCATTTTCAGCTCTTTAAATATCCTGCCAAAATAGATCATGCCGGCGCCGATGGGCAGGTGATTGTCTTCCCTGCCGTAATTGTCGCTGATATGAACGTGTGCAAGCCTGCCCGGGAATCGTTTAATAAATTCTGATGATCTGTTTCTACTGGTTCCGATGTGGGCATGGGCAATATCGAGTGTTAATCTGAGGTCGTTGTATTTCAGAAATATATCCTCAAAATCATGCACTTCGGTTGCCCCGTGGGTTTCCGGAAACATATTTTCAATACAGACGGTAACCTGAAGCTCACGGGCCCGGCTCAGTATTGCCATTAGGCTTTTATCGGCATTCCGCTGAGCCTGTGACTTCACCTGCTTACCCAATCCGTGGATTGTGCCCGGGTGAAGGACAAACTTTTTAATCCCCAACTCAACCCCGGCTTCCAGCGCCTTTAGGTTTTCATCGATTGACGCCTTCCTGATGCTTTCGTAGAGATCGGCTATGCTTATGAAGGTGGGCAAATGTGCAATGAGACCCAAACCATAGGTCTGGATGAGGTCTTTTATGGCATTCTTGCATTTTAAAATTTTTTCCGGAGTGCATTCGGGCGCATCCATGGTCAGTTCAATGTAATCAAACCCCAGCTTGCCGAGTTGCTCAAATTCATCGATAACCGGCTTTATGGGGAGATTCATGGCCCCGTATTTCATGGTATTCCTCGCGTCTGATGTTCAAAAAAAATATTTTTGCTGTTTCGATCGCCATCACATTATTCAGGCGGCTACAATAGCATCCCCCGAATCGATCCTGCAACAACTTCCTTGACAAGCTCGTCATTTTTATATAATGAACAGCATACGTGGTATGAGAGGGTGACGAATTAATATGCTGAGATCCCGAACCCCTGTTTTTTTCAGATAGCATCATGCCTCAGGCACGGCGAGCGGACGGGATTAGTTTATGGATTCCCGCTGGAGTTTATATCGCACTTGATGCGGTGGGGGGGGAATGACCGAAAGAGGTTGTCTGGTGAAATGTTAGCGGCAACCTTAATTATTTTAACGGATTCTCTTATGCTGGAGCCGGCGGTCAGGATTGAACTGACGACCTGCTGATTACGAATCAGCTGCTCTACCACTGAGCTACGCCGGCATAATGGACATATTTGTATTAATTTTGCTCCTACTTGTCAAGCAATTTAGCCCTGGGTGCTTTTAACTCTCGAATTATCTTGAAAAACAAATAGAATTATCCCACCACCCGGGTTAAAATTATACCCGGATCTCGTCCCCTATGCGATCAGTCGGTAAAACGCGCCATCAACACGCAGGCAAAGAGTTGCCATTCAAATTGCTTCACACATGCGGTTGAGTTTGTAATGAACACTGCACAGACCATCACCATCGCAGGAGCAGCCGGCCAGGGCATGCAGACTATCGGTTTTTTGCTGTCCAAGGCGTTGATTAGAAGCGGACTGCATGTATTTGCCGTACAGGATAATCAATCGCGTATCCGTGGTGGACATAACTTCTTCAGCCTCCGCGTCAGTGCGGCACCGGTGATCGCGATGACCAAATCCTTTGAAATGCTCATCGCTCTCAATCAAAATGCCCTCAGCGTTCATGAGCATGAACTGGGTGCAGAAACGGTAATTATTTATGACCAGGAGCAGACGCAATCCCGCCCGCAAAAGGGCCACCCATGCAACGTTCCCCTAAAGAACCTTGCACTGGGAACCGGGGGAAATGAAATTTATTCCAACGCGGTTGCGCTGGGGGCAATTCTGGGCATGGTTCGCTGCAACTGCACTGTTCTAGAGCCTTTGTTTAAGGATTATTTTTCAGGCAAGCAGGAGACCGCGGCTGCAAATTACGCTGCAGCCCGCGCGGGTTATGATTACGTTCTAAATAATCATTTTATTTCCTTGCCCATGCCGTTTAACACGACTTCTAACCGTAAAATGTTTATCAATGGTAATGAGGCAATCGCGCTAGGGGCACTCGCTGCCGGATGCCAATTTTATGCGGCCTATCCCATGAGCCCGGCGACATCCATCCTGACCTATCTCGCGGGAAAATCTGAGGGTTTCCCCATAATAGTTGAGCAGCCTGAAGATGAAATTGCCGCGATAAGCATGGCAATCGGCGCCTCCTGCGTCGGTGTCAGGTCAATGACCGCAACCTCGGGCGGCGGATTATGCCTGATGGTCGAATCACTGGGCCTGACCGGGATAGCCGAGGTACCCTTGGTGATTATTGCCGCGCAAAGGCCGGGTCCGGCAACCGGGCTTGCCACCCGGACGGAACAGGCTGACTTGCGCTTTGTGATTCATGCGGCACAGGGCGAATTTCCCCGAGTTGTTATGGCCCCGGGATCGGCCCGGGAGGCATTTTATTTAACCCTTAAGGCTTTTGATCTGGCGGACCGCTTTCACATTCCGGTTATTATTCTGACCGACCAATATTTGGCCGATTCTTATTTCACGGAAGATCCTTTTACCCTTGATCGGCTTCCCCGTGAGCGGTATTTTGCAAAGCCAGTATCTCCCGACCGTCCGGAGCCATTTTTGCGCTACCAATTTACCGAAACCGGGGTATCACCACGATACCCTGTTACCGGAAACAATAAGGAATTGATGTATGACAGCCACGAACACGCCGAGAGCGGGCATATTACCGAGGATGCGCTCACGCGAACCAGGATGGTGCAAAAGCGATTTAAGAAGCTCCAAGGCATGGCCTCCCGGATATCCCCACCACTTCTGGAAGGCGCACCTGACGCGGATCTGCTTATTGTCGGATGGGGGTCAACCTACGGGGTCCTGCACGAGGTCACGGCCGCTCTCAATCAGGAGGCAATTCCCGTGCGTCTGATGCATCTTCAGGAACTCTGGCCCTTTCCGGAAAAAACCGTGCTTCAAGAGCTGTCAAAGGCAAAAAAGTGGGTTGTTATTGAAAACAACTATACATCCCAGCTTACAGGAATCATCCGGGAGAAAACCTGCATGAATCCGGCCGGCGTGATACTGAAATATGACGGGCGTCCCTTTTACTATGACCAATTGCTGGACGAGGTCAGAAAGGGGGTTGATGGCTAATGATTAGTCTTAAGGATTACGATAATGACAGCACCCCCAGCTGGTGTCCGGGATGCGGCAATTATGCTATTCTCCCTTCACTAAAACAGGCGCTGGTTGATCTGGAGCTTTACCCCCATCAGGTTCTCCTGGTATCCGGAATTGGCCAGGCGGCCAAATTGCCCCATTACATGAACTGTAACGGCATTAACGGACTTCACGGACGGTCACTGCCCCTTGCCACCGCCGCAAAATTGGCTCATCATGAGCTTACGCTAATTGTCATCGGAGGTGACGGTGACTGCTATGCTGAAGGCGGCAATCACCTTGTTCATGCAATCCGCCGGAACCCGGATATTACGCTCCTGGTTCACAACAACCAGGTGTTCGGCCTTACCCGCGGCCAGGCCGCGCCCACCGCCGAGCGAGGCTTCATCACAAAAATGGAGCCGCAGGGCGCACCGCTCCCCCCCTTCAATCCGCTTACCCTGGCTATTTCGCAAGACGCATCTTTTGTCGGAAGAGGGTATGCCGGCCATAGCCAGCATTTAACCGATTTGATCAAGGCGGCGATCCGCAACCCGGGATTTTCAATGATTGATATCCTGCAGCCCTGTGTGAGCTTTGATCATCAGCACACCTACGCCTGGTACGGGGAGCGGGTATATCACCTCGACCGCAATCATGATTCCTCGGACAAATTTGCGGCCTATCACAAGGCGGAAGAATGGGGAGAAAAAATTCCCCTGGGCATTTTCTTTCAGAAGGCGCGGCCGGCATACGGGAGACTGAAGCCGATTCTGGAGCAGGGCCCGCTGCTGTTGCAGCCGCCGACATCTCCGGCCGCCATAGAGACGCTATTCGATGAATTCCTCTAACTCTGCCCCGCACTTTGCTCGCATCCGCCCGCCGCGTGACGGGACCCCCCTGTGAGATCATCCAGGGAAGGTTGGTCGCTCCGGACAATCCGGTAATCTGTTACATTGATGGCGATGGCATAGGATGCGAGATTGGCCCGGCTGCCCGCAGCGTAATTGATGCTGCGGTCCATACGACATGGCAGGGCGCAAGACGCATTTCCTGGTTCCGGCTTTATGCAGGTAATGACGCCTTGCCACTCTATAAAGAGCGCCTGCCGCAAGATACGCTGGACGCCATCCGGCATTATCGGGTCTGCCTCAAGGGGCCGCTGGCAACGCCGGTGGGCGGCGGATTCACCAGCTTAAACGTGGCGATACGCAAACAATTACAGTTATATGCCAGCGTTCGACCGTTCAAATACATCCCGGGAATTCCCAGCCCGGTTAAACATCCTGAGCGAGTCGACATGATACTCTTCAGGGAAAACACCGAAGATGTATATGCCGGCATTGAATGGCCGGCCGATTCGCAGCCCTCCCGCGACACCATCAGTTTAATCACCCGGACGGCGAAGGTCCCCATACCCGGGAGCGCAGGGATCGGCATAAAAATAATAAGCAGAGATGCCACCAGGAAGCTAATGCGGATGGCCCTCGACTACGCCCTGGCGCACCGGCGAAGCAGCGTCACTGTGGTAACCAAGGGAAACATCATGAAATGTACCGAGGGTGCATTCAGACAATGGGCGTATGATCTGGCCCGTGAAGAATATGGCGATAAAATTATGACCGAGGCCGACTGCCGGGGTGCGTCAGCCAGCCCGGCGGCACAGGGAAAGCTGCTGGTACAAGATCGTCTTGCTGATGATATGCTGCAGCAGGTTTTGCTGTACCCGGAGCGATACGATGTTATTGCCGCACCCAATCTGAACGGTGACTATTTATCCGATGCGCTTGCCGCCCCCAGGTGGGGGGAATAGCAATCGCGCCCGGAGCAAATGTCGGCAGTCAGATGGGCGTTTTTGAGGCAGTTCACGGATCAGCTCCCGCGATTGCCGGAATGAATGCCGCCAATCCAACCGGGCTGATTCTCTCCGGGGCCCTCATGCTGGAATATATGGGGTGGAGTGCTGCTGCCGAAGCCATAAGAAAAGCAGTGGCCGCTACCATTGGGGCGGGTCACATGACCGGTGATCTGGCTGCACAGACCGATGGCGTGGCGCCGCTTTCCACGACCGAGTATGCCCAGGCAGTGCGGGAAAACTTCTGATCGTGCTCCGTGCAAATCCGAAGAGTCAGGCCGTTATGGCTCGCAACCGGAGCCGCCATCACATCATACCATAGTACACGTCGGCAACATATTCAAAATTCCTTTTGACCTGGTCTTTGCCAATAACCAGATCGCCATGGCCGGGCAGGAGATATTCCGTGTCCAGTTCCGCCAGCCGGTCGATGCTTTTTTTCAAGAGCCTGCCATTGCCGCCGGGGAAGTCAGTCCTTCCTACGCCGGCCTGAAAGATCACATCCCCCGTAATCAGCGCCTTACTATCCGGAAGGTAGATGGAAATTGAACCCGGAGAGTGTCCCGGAGTATGGTAAATCTCCATGGTCATACCGTTGACTTCGCATGCCCCCTCCTGTAGATGCTCCTCTGCCTGATAGGCAGGCAGGGCAATTCCGAACATGCTGTAGAAGCCTTCCCCGTACCGCCGTAGAAAAGCGTCCTCATCCGCGTGAAGGGAAAGCTTGACGCCTTTTTTGACGAAGCTTTTGATTCCTTCAAAATGATCCGGGTGGCTGTGCGTGGTGATGACGAGATTGATCTTATCCGGATCGATTCCGTCCTTCTTCATTTCTTCGATCACCCCCGGCAGGCATAGATCAAGCCCCGGATCAATCAGCACTAATGATTGATTGCCAATCAGATAGGTATTACAGTTGTTGATGGAAAAATTGGTCCAGGGATAGCAAAAAAGATTGTTTTTCAGCTTCAAAGGTACCTCCTTGGGTGAGTCGTCTGTTTATCCCATAGCAGCGTGAGACCGGCACGCCCTCATTCCAGTCTGCAGCTAAATTCCTCCAGGTCTCCAACCATAAACGGACCGGCATGGCCGCACTTTCGGTCCAAGAAAAAACTTTTGATGCCCAGTTCGCAGGGGACTAAATAGTCAAAGCGATAGTTGTCGCCTACATGAATCAGATCCGCTGAGTCAATGTTCAGCCGGCGACAGAGTTTTTGATAAAATTCGCGATCCTTTTTAACGTGCTGAAAATCACTGGTGGCGGAAACGATGTGCTTAAAGTAAGCCGCGATGCCGGCCGCCTCAATTTCCATATTTAGAAATTCCCGGGCAGCATTTGAGGTGATCATCAGCTGATAGCGACGGCTGAGCTGATCAAGCACTTCATGAACCTCAGGATAGGTCTTGATATGTTGTATGAATTTTGCAAGGAGACTTCTCCAGCTACTCCGCAGATTAAAAAAGCGGAACCAGAAGCGTATGTCATACCATTCAAGGGCAGCATCACCTATTTTATTATATTCCCTGAACAGGAGCGCTTGGGCATGTTCAAAGTCACAGCGGTACTGTTCGGCGTATAATTCCGGCATGCCCCGGTGCCAGACCATCTGAGTGAATTCATCGGTAACCAGGGTGCCGTCAAGATCAAATGAAATAAGCGGCATTGATCATTTCCTGCGCCGAAAGACCTTTAATGACAAAGGGATTTTTCTACCAGCGCGTATGCGCTGTGATTATGAATGCTCTCAAGGTTTTCAGACTCAACGCTGAACCAGGTTATGTTTGCATTTTTTTGCAGCTTGCCGGCTATGGTGCGCACCACATCTTCTACAAACATGGGGTTGTTATAAGCCTTATCGGTCACATGCTTTTCATCCGGCCGTTTGAGCAGGGAATACACTTCACAGCTGGCCGACTTTTCAGCTATTTTAATGACATCCTCGATCCAGAAAAGCCCTTTGAACTTGATTTTTATTGAAACGATTCCCCGCTGGTTATGCGCCCCCTTGGCACTCATCTCCTTCGAGCAGGGGCAGAGCGTGGTAACCGGCACTTCGACGCCCAGGGTAATGTCAACCCGGTCATGTAGCAGCGATCCCCATAATCTGCAGGTGTATTCCAGCAGGCTTTTGGCTTTAGAAACCGGTGCGGTTTTTTCTATGAAATAGGGAAACTCAATTTCAATATGGGCTGATTTTGCGTTCAGCTTCTTTTTCATCTCATGTAAAACGGTGAAAAGGTTTCTTACATTGATTCCCTGGCGGTAGCGGTTGAGAATTTCGATAAACCGGCTCATGTGCGTGCCCTTGAAGCGGCAGGGAAGATCAACATACATATTGATGGATGCAATGGTATGTTGCGTTTTATTCTTTTTATCAAGAACGATTATGGGATATTTAATACCCTTGACCCCCGCCTTATTAATGTCTACCTTGCGATAGTCGCGGGTGTTCTGAACGTCAACGATCAACTTTGAACGCGCCATATGAATAGAATGAATTCAGGAGGTATAGGTGGCTTTTGCCCGGTCAGATTCCCACACAGAAACGCTGGTAAGCCTAACCGGCGAACCTTTCAGTGCGCTTGCAAGACGCTCAAATATGTAAACTGCTAAATTTTCCGATGATGGGTTCAGCTTTGTAAATGGATCGATTTCATTGAGATATTGGTGGTCAAGAACGTCAAGTATATTTTGAAGTTTTAGTTTCAATAGGTTGAAATCAATAACCATTCCAGCATCGTCCAGGATTTCGGAGGCGACGGTTGCTTCCACCTTCCAATTATGGCCATGCAAATTTTCGCAAAGTCCCTTGTAATTTTCCAAGCGGTGTGCGGCGGAAAAGCATGTTTCAATAGATACCTGGAACATGTATGTGACGAATCCTTGCGTTCAAGTTTACCTGATGGATGAATGTGCGTGTGCGAAACTATCAATAAGTCAGGTAGTTGTCAATAGATATAAACGAGCAATACCTTATCCTCTATCGATTAAATTAATTGCCGCAAGCCCAGCAAAGTATTTACAAAGCCCGGCATTTATATTATTATTCAAAGCATCAGGGTTCAAAACAAGATAACAGCCCTTTAATTAAATTCAACTTTTTATATGAGATTGCTTCGTCGTAGATGCTTCTCGCAACGACCTTATTGCTGCGTCATTGCTTGATTTTGTCATTGCGAGCCCTTCGTGTGCGCTCGGGATAAACTCCGCGCGGCAAGTTCGTTTTTGGGCAAGACTGTATGCAAACATGTTGTTACCGCCTGAAAGAGACGGATGGACAGGCCGGTTAGGTTGATAAGATCACCGCTGTAGGAGACGCATCGGAAACCGGGGGCAGAAGTGTGTCGATATACCCTGCCGGCAGGAAGGGAGCGGAGGAGAAGGATTTTTGTACAAAGGCCATCATACGACGCGGCCGTGTAACCAAAGGGGAATCCAATCTATTCTTTTCCTTCGTTCCATCTGTCGTCAGTCACCGTAACCGTAATAATTTTGTGTGCGGCTTCGCTGTCGGCAACCTTTTTTTCGTAAGGCTTTATGGTGCCGTAGCATGCCGCACAGAGGCCGGTTCTGTTTACGCAGAGTTTTCTTGAGCCGCAGAGCAGGCAGGTTTTATCCTGTATTGCCCGTGCGGCCGCCCGCGTATCCTGCAGGATGGCCACAACAGAAGCCTGTAATTGTTTTTTGCTTCTCCGACCTTCGAGATACACGACTTTCTGCCGGTGCTTTATTTTGTTGTTCGACATATTCTTGGACTTACTGGCGGTTGTATGCCCTACAGTGTACACTATTTATTACGGCATTGCAAAAAAAATTACCTTTGCAAGAACCCTGAGGATTCAACTGCGTTATCACCACAGCCTCCGCTGTGCACTGCCCGTGCGCTGCATGGCATCACCCGATGACCCGTTGAGGATACCCTTGAAGGATCTAATCTCACGCCAGGAACTGTTGCGCCAGATACCCGCGGTAGATAAGCTTCTTGAACGCGATGACATCACCCCGATGCTGAAGCGCCATTCAAGAGGCTTGGTTTTAAAAGCGGTTCAGAAGCACCTGGCTACCCTGCGGCATGCGATTGAGACGGCGCCGGAGGGTCAGCTCGAGGAATTAACCGGTCGCACAGCGGCCATCCGGGTTGAAGATATTGAGCGAGAGATTAAATCACTCTCCGCTCCCCTGCTGAAGCGGGTCATTAATGCCACCGGGGTAATATTGCATACCAATTTGGGAAGGGCGGTTCTTGCCGATGAAGCAATTATGCAGGTCGAAGCGGTTGCGCGGTTTTATTCCAATCTGGAATATGATGTGCCCAAAGGGGGTAGGGGATCCCGCTATCAGCATGTCCAGGATCTCATCTGCGAGCTCACCGGTGCTGAGGCCGCCTTTGTGGTTAACAACAATGCCGCAGCCGTACTGCTGGCGCTTAACACGTTGGCCAGCCGAAGGGAAGCCATTGTTTCCAGGGGAGAGATCGTTGAAATTGGCGGCTCCTTCCGCATCCCTGATATTATGGCCAGAAGCGGCGCGCAGATGGTGGAGGTGGGCACGACCAATAAAACCCACGTCAGTGACTACGAAAAGGCCATATCTGAAAACACCGCTGTTGTCGTAAAGATCCACACCAGCAACTACCGGATTATCGGATGTACTGCGCAGGTTGATCTGACCTCGCTGGTTGCTTTGGCGGATAAATATCAGTTGCCGGTCATAAACGACGTGGGGAGCGGAAATTTGCTTGACCTGTCTGATTTTGGGCTTGCCCATGAGCCGACGGTCCAGGAGACCGTGCGCGCCGGCGCCGATCTTATAACCTTCAGCGGCGACAAACTGCTGGGCGGGCCGCAGGCGGGGATGATTGTTGGCAAAAGGCAGATTGTGGCACAATTGATAAAAAACCCCTTGAACCGGGCATTACGAATTGATAAATTGACCCTGGCTGCCTTGGAATCGACCCTGCGACTATACCTCGACCGGGAGGCGGTGTGGCACCGCCTACCGGTCCTCCGGATGATAACCAGCACCGCGGCCGCCATTGAAAAGAGGGCGCTCGCCCTGATGGAAAGGGTACGCCCGAGACTGCCGGGGAACGTATGCATCACCCTGGCGGATGATACATCACAAGTCGGGGGAGGGGCCCTTCCATTACAGAATATTCCGACGCGGGTAATTGCGATTAGTTCGCCTGCCCTACCGGTTCATGAAGCGGAAAGAAGGATGCGCGGCCACGAGCCGCCGGTAATAGCGCGCGTCCAAAGGGAGCAGTTGCTGATTGATTTACGAACTGTCGGGGTGGATGAAGAAGCTCTGCTTGAAACCGCTCTGTTAACCTGCTTTGCACCTTCAGACCGGTGAGCAGTGCCCCCCATGATCCTTTTGAGTGAGTGCGAATAATGGGTTATCCCGGCACAGGCGAGGAGCATGAAAATGATTTACTCCAGGGTGCTTGTCCTCAATCGTTCCTATTTCCCGGTTAATTTAACTACGGTAAAACAGGCTTTTTGCATGCTATACCGGGGTGTGGCCATGGCGGTCGACAGCCAATACAAGACCTTCGACTACCAGTCCTGGTTGCAAATTGCTGTCGAGCACCGGGATGATGCCCTTGGACTTGTCAATCGCCTGGTAAAAATACCCAGGGTGATCATGCTGGTTGCCTACGATTGTATTCCCCGGACCCAGGTCCGGTTTACCCGGGCGAACATTTTTGCCCGGGACAATAATATTTGTCAGTACTGCGGTAAAGGGTTCATCAGAAGCGAACTCAGCATTGATCATGTCATACCCCGCGCCTATGGTGGAAAAAGCATATGGGAAAACGTGGTCTGCTGCTGTTTTACCTGTAACCGGATCAAGGGGGGGGGGACCCCCCGGCAGGCACACATGAAATTGCTGCGCATCCCGCGCAAACCCCGCTGGACCCCGCTCAGCAAGCTTTCGTTTAATGATCTTAAACGCAAGGAGTGGCTGCCTTTTATCAATTGTATCGATGCGTCCTACTGGAATACCGAACTTCTGGAGTAGGACGATGTTTCATCACCGGTTGTTCCCACATTTCTCCGGGCCGCGCTGCATCAATGAAAACCGTCCGCTACACCGTTGAATCCCTTGCCGATAAGAAGCGAGCAGATCTTTTTCTTGCAGAACGTGCGACTGGCCTTACCCGCTCCCGCATTAAGAAATTAATAGATGCAAAACTGGTGATGGTAAACCGGGTTCCGGTAAAGGCATCGCATCGCCTGCGGCAAGGAGATGTGGTTGAACTGAACATGCCGCCGCCCCGCAAACCCGCAATCACCCCGGAACCGATCCCGCTGGAGGTTATATTTGAAGACGAATCGATTCTGGTGATTAATAAGCCGGCGGGTATGGTTGTGCATCCGGCAGCGGGCAACTATACCGGAACCCTGGTGCATGCCCTTCTCGCACATTGCCGTTTCCTGTCGGGCATTGGCGGAGAGCAGCGGCCGGGCATCGTGCACCGCCTGGATAAGGGCACGTCCGGACTCCTGGTAGTGGCAAAAAACGATGCGGCTCATCTGCACCTCGCCCGGCAATTTAAAAACCACCTGGTTACAAAGCAGTATCAGGCCTTAGTCCGCGGGCGTATAAAGGGTGAGTTCGGAAACATTGCGCTGGAGATTGGCCGGCACTCGTCTGACCGAAAAAAAATGTCCGTTCGCACCCGGAAGGGAAGGTCGGCACTGACCGAATGGAGGGTTATAGAGCGATTCGATGCATGCACACTTCTGGATGTGGATATTAAGACCGGGAGAACCCATCAGATTCGCGTGCACCTTGCCGCCGTGCGGCATCCCATCGCCGGAGATAGCGTTTATGGAGGAGAAAAACAATACGTTGTGCGAACGGCCGATCATAAGCAGCCCAGCGCACTGAAATGCTTGAAGCGCCCATTTCTTCACGCATACCGTTTGGGGTTTGCCCATCCGGTCAGCGGACAAAGGCTCATGTTCACCCAGCCGTTGCCGAAGGATCTGCTGGCTTTCTTAACCATCTTGAGAGACCAACCATGCTTGTTGTCGGACTGACCGGCGGTATCGCCAGCGGAAAAACCACCGTCGCCCGCATGTTGAAAAAGATGGGAGCGCGCATTATAGATGCTGATGCACTAAGTCGCGAAGCAATGGTTCCCCATGCCCGCTGCTGGAAGCAAGTGGTCGAAAGCTTCGGAGAAGCCATTTTGCGATCCGATCGTACCATTGATCGCAAAAAACTTGCAGCTCAGATTTTCAGCCATCCTGCAAAACGCATGCTCCTGAACCGCATCGTTCACCCTTGGATCAGGAAGCGCATCCAGGAGATGATCACGCGCATCGCCCGGGAAGATCCCTCCGCCCTGGTCATCATTGACGCCGCCCTTTTGATCGAGACCGGCATGTACAAGGACTACGATAAGTTGGTGGTGGTTGCTGCCGACGAAGGTGCTCAACTGGCCAGGCTCGTGCGCAGAAACCATCTTTCCCGGAAGGATGCGCGCAGCCGCATTCGCGCCCAATTGCCCTTAGGCCGGAAAAAAAAATTCGCGGACTATGTTATCAGCAATCAGGATTCCCTCGAACACACCAGAAGACAAGTCAGGGCTCTGCTCCAGGAACTGGGCGCTTTGCGCCCGATCAGCCCGAGCAAACATGGACGGAGCGGGAAGGGCGGCGACGTCAAAAAACGGCAATAAAAAAATACTTGACAGGATTTGCTTGTATGGTACTATATGGCATCTTTCAAACGACTGGACCTTCCGGATTATTTCCCAGTGCATAAGTGGCGAGGCCATTTCCTGAGCCGTCCGCGGGCAAACCCTCGGTAAAAGCTAAAACGCACAAGTACGGTGGCACTCGGAAAGAACAATTCTCGACGCGTACAATAGTATACCCCATTACCCCGCACAGCATCTGACACGAAACTCATGAAAAGGCACCTAGGCATTATCGCTGCCCGCGTGCGCGGATCGATAAAGACGCTCAGCGTGACGCCCGCCCGGATTTTTCTTAATGTTAAGATCAGCCAGCGATGACCACGGCAAAACGGCCTCCCCGATCCATATAGGGTCGGTCATTGCCGGATGCGCTTGTGAGCGCTCCCACAGCTTTCCCGGAAACATTTCAGTCCCCATACCTACTGAGGAGAACAATTGATGAATTTGAAGGAATTAAAAGAGAAACGGATCAACGAGCTAATAACCCTTGCCAATGAATTGAGCATAGAGGGTGCGAGCGGGATGCGGAAGCAGGACCTCATATTTGCCCTCCTACAGGCTGAGCTTGAGAAAAACGGCCAGATCTACGGCGAGGGGGTACTGGAAATATTGCCTGACGGATTTGGCTTTTTACGGGCTCCCGATTACAACTATCTGCCGGGACCTGATGATATTTACATATCCCCCTCCCAGATACGCAGATTCAATCTCCGGACCGGCGATACGGTGTCGGGTCAGATCCGTCCCCCCAAAGAATCGGAGCGCTACTTTGCCCTGCTGAAAGTTGAGTCGGTCAATTTTGAGGATCCGGAAGAAGCGCGCAACAAGATACTTTTTGACAACCTGACCCCCCTCTACCCGCAGGAAAAGCTCGTCCTTGAGACAACCCCGGACGTGCTCTCCGCCCGGATCATGGACCTGTTGACCCCCATCGGAAAGGGCCAGCGGGGACTGATTGTTTCCCCGCCCCGCGCCGGAAAAACCATTCTCCTCCAAACCATAGCCAACAGCATAACCAGAAATCACGAGGAGGTCATCCTGATTGTGTTGTTAATCGACGAACGTCCGGAAGAGGTTACCGACATGCAGCGATCGGTCAATGGTGAGGTTATCAGCTCCACCTTTGACGAGCCTGCCCAGCGGCATGTGCAGGTTGCTGAAATGGTCATCGAAAAGGCAAAGCGGCTGGTTGAACACAAAAGAGACGTGGTCATATTGCTCGACAGCATAACCCGGCTTGCCCGGGCCTATAACACGGTGGTTCCGCCCAGCGGTAAGGTGCTGTCGGGCGGCGTGGATTCCAACGCACTGCACAGACCCAAACGTTTTTTTGGCGCGGCGCGTAAAATGGAGGACGGGGGAAGTCTGACTATAGTGGCAACAGCACTCATTGACACCGGGAGCAGAATGGATGAGGTGATCTTTGAAGAGTTCAAGGGAACCGGCAACATGGAACTCTATCTTGACCGCAAGCTGAGTGATCGACGGGTTTTCCCCGCCATTGACATAAACCGCTCAGGAACCAGGAAGGAAGAACTGCTGCTGAACCCGGATGATATCAACCGCATCTGGATATTAAGAAAGATACTTCAACCGCTCAGCACCATTGATGCCATGGAATTTCTTCTGGAGAAAATCAAGGATACGAAAAACAATGCGGACTTCCTTGCCTCAATGAGCAAGTGAGCTTCACGTCAGCAATCGAAGGGGGTTTGAAGCAGCGGTCACCAAATCATCACACAGGGAGGCTCAATGAAAAAGGGAATACATCCTGCTTATGTTGATACGGTTATTAAATGCGCGTGCGGCAACACCATTGAAACACGCTCAACCAAGAAGGACGTACAGGTGGAAGTCTGTTCAAAGTGTCACGGGTTTTTTACCGGCAAGCAAAAGCTGGTTGATTCAGCCGGACGGGTTGAAAAATTTCAAAGACGCTATGCAAAGAAGGAAACACAATAATCCGTGTTCCGCGCCTACACCCAAACCCCATTCCCGCACCCTACCGCTAATGCTTGAAAAGCTGGAAAGCATTGAAACCCGCTGCATGCAACTGGATCAGCTTCTGAGTGATGCAGACGTGATTAATGACCAGAAGCGCTTTCAGCAATATGCCAAGGAGCGTTCGGATCTTTCCGAATTGCTTGAGACCTATCGCCGCTATAAGAAGGTCTGCGCTCACTTGGAGGAGAGTGAGCAGCTGGCGCTGGAGCGGGATGAGGAGATGAGGCAGCTGGCAAAGGCGGAGGTACATCAGTTGCGGGGAGAGAAAGCCCTCCTTGAACAGCGTCTCACCCTGCTGCTCGTCCCCAAGGATCCGCGGGATGAAAAAAATATAATTCTGGAAATCAGGGCGGGTACCGGCGGGGAGGAGGCTGCCATTTTTGCTGCGGATCTTTTCCGGATGTACGCCAGATACGCTGAAAAACAGCGCTGGCGTGTTGAAATATTGAGCGAAAATGTAACCGGTCTCGGCGGGTTCAAGGAAATGATTGCCTTATTTGAGGGGAGGCAGGTATACAGCAGGCTCAAATACGAAAGCGGAGTGCACCGGGTACAGCGTGTTCCTGCAACGGAATCCCAGGGCAGGATTCATACTTCCGCGGTAACCGTGGCCGTGCTGCCGGAAGCCGAGGAGGTCGAAATTGAGATTGACACCAGCGATTTAAAGATTGATGTATTCCGGTCGTCTGGCCCGGGGGGGCAGCATGTAAACAAGACGGACTCGGCGGTTCGCATAACCCATCTGCCCACCGGCCTGGTCGTCAGCTGCCAGGACGAAAAGTCACCATTCAAAAACAAGGGGAAGGCGCTTAAAAGTTTCCGGGCGCCTCTGCTGGACCGGCCGGTGCAGGTTCAGCAATCCGACCTTTCCCAGGCAAGAAAGACCCAAGTGGGAAGCGCTGATTGAATCGAGCGCATTCGCACCGTCAACTATGCTCAGGGGGGATG
>CAYWLT010000016.1:0-19726 GCA_964459295.1 uncultured Thermodesulfobacteriota bacterium | reverse complement strand
TGCTCTACGGAAGGGCCTTTCGCACACCCGCGCGTTATCTGGTGGTCAAGGCAAGCAACCTGAATACCGCGAAGATAGAAAGCTGGGAGGCGGAGCTGGGCTATCAATATGGAGAGAAGCTTTCGCTGAAGGGCAATTTTTTCTATAATAAATTGAAAGACATCGTGGAGGAAGTCGCCTTCGGCATCGTGCGCAGCCGCGGGCGCGATCACGTGAAAGGGATAGAGCTTTCCGCGCACTACCGCCCGGTCACCCCGCTGGCCTTATATGGAAACGTCTCATACCTTTTTAAGAATCGTGATGAGTTTGTGTCGGAGATCAGCCTGCCCAGCCCGGATCTCAGCCAGGTTGAAGAAATAAGCCTCAAAAGCTCCCTCACCGCGCCGCGGGGCACATTTAACTGGGGAGCGACCTACGATTTCCGGGAGCGCGTTTCGGCCAACCTGAACTTTTCCTATTATATGAAGCGGGAGACCGGTGAGAATCCCTTTTATGCGAGAACCGGCAGCCTCTCGCCGTATCTGCTGGTTGATTTTAATCTGTCGCTCAAGCATATCTGGCATGACCGGCTGGGGATGTCGATTAAGTTACGAAACATGCTTGACGAGACTTACACCTCCCGGGGAAAATACAACGCGGTGGCGGGGGCAGGCCGGGCCGCATACTTTTCCCTCCAGTATTCGTTTAAATAGTGAATTACCCCGCAGCTGAGCTGCGGGGCATCAAAAAAACTAAAAACACCTCCTCCCGCTTGAGAGGTGTGTCATAATGAGGAAAATCTCATGTTTGTCATTCTGAACCCTTCGCTTTGTCATTCTGAGCGAAGCGAAGAATCTTCGTTTTTCGCTCAGGATAAACTCTGTGAAGAATCTCATAGAATCAATGAGTTGAAAATGGAGATTCTTCGGCTGCAGCCTCAGAATGACATTATGACACAGTCTCTAACGGGGGAGGATCAAGGTGGGGGTGATGCCAATGTCATATCCCCCTCACCCTAACCCCTGGTCGCCTTCGGCGCCGCCAGAGGCGGGTAAACCTCTCCCGCCAGGGGTGAGGGAATGCCATTCATCTCCACGGCAGAGCTGTGGAGTATTCTGGCGCATCTTTATAAACCATCACCATTCGACGAAGCATGCGGCTGCAGAACCTGCTGCCGTTGAGATGCCGTTTTCTTGTTACACATGTATCTCCACAGTCGTAGGGGCGACCGGCCGGTCGCCCCTACGGATCATATACAATGTTCCTGGTAAAGTATGTGCGAACGTGGCCGAATAATAGTTCATATGTTATAGTGGTGCGTTCGTTGTGCGGGTGCCGGCCTCAAGCTGCCGGGATGATTCCTGCTCTTCTTCCTGAAAGGAAACCAATGATGCAAAAAAAGGGTCATGCGGTTATTTTTTTTGCGCTGCTTCTGGCGGGAATGCCGGCTTTTAGCGCGCAGGCGGCCGATATTCGTTCCCTCGGCTCGGCCAACGGGCATCCGTGTGCCGCGGGCGAGCTGCTGATCAAATTCCGGGAAGGGGTTTCAGATCGCGCCGCGTATGCGGTGCACCGGGACTTAAAGGTTGCGGAATGGAGGCGGGGATATAATGACATCTGCCAGATAGTTTCGTTCGAGCCGGGCAGGGAGGGCGAGTTGGCCGAGGCATATAACCGGCGGCACGAGGTTATGTATGCCGAGCCCAATTACTATGCAACCGCCTGCTCCGAGCCAAACGATCAATATTATCGCTTGCAATGGAGTTTTCCGCTGATTAATCTCCCTGCGGCGTGGGACATAAGCACCGGGGAGGGCGTGGTGGTCGCGGTTGTTGACACCGGCATCAACCCCTTCGGCAGGGATGGCTTCGGCTCCCTTGCCGGAAACCGGCTCCTGTGGGGGTACAATGCCATCACGGGCACGCGCGGCGGCATAGACTTTAACCATCATGGGACCCATGTGGCAGGCACCATCGGCCAGGAAACCAACAACCGAATCGGCGTCGCAGGAATTGCCTATAACGCCAAGCTGCTTCCGGTCAAAGCCCTTGCTTTTCACGGCGGGGGTTTTTATTATTCGATTATCAATGGCATCCGCTGGGCAACGGACAACGACGCGAATGTGATCAATCTGAGCCTGGGGGCCGGATCCGATTCCCGTTTGCTTGAAGAGGCGGTTGACTATGCCTATGAGAAGGGGGTGACCGTGGTGGCCGCGGCCGGCAATGACGGTGCCGATAACATTCTCTATCCGGCAGCCTTTAGCCATTGCATTGCAGTCGGCGCAATTCAATACGATAAGCGGTTTGCGCCCTACTCAAATTACGGCGAAAAACTTGATCTGGTTGCCCCGGGGGGGAATTTGGAACTCGATCAAAACAACGATGGCTATAAAGACGGCATTTTGCAGGAAACCTTCCAGGCTTTCGGGATCGGCTGGGGCTACTGGTTTTCAACCGGCACCTCCATGGCAACCCCCCACGTCGCAGGCGTGGCCGCCCTGATAAAATCAATACGCCCGGAGTACGGACCTGATGATATCAGGCGGGTTCTCCAGGATACGGCGCAGGATCTTGGAGAGCCGGGGCGGGATGAGCGTTACGGGTACGGCCTGGTCGATGCATACGCGGCAGTCAGCCATGCGGCAGGCAGGTGAAACTCATGCGGAAGATTTTCTTAGTCTTGTTGCTTATACTGTTTGCAGCACCGCTGCCCTGTTTTTCTCAAACCCTCTCTCCCCAACTGCATCCCGTAAACAATACCCTGTGGAAGCTCTTCCCGCAAAACGCCTACTTCGGATTTGCCGACGGCGTGGTATATCTGTGCGATGGATCGCTTGCCGCCTGCGAGGCCGCTGAAGACTCCTTCTACACCGACTTTGTTCTTTGTGCCTTCTTCTATGTTCCCATTCGGGAAGATTACACCGGCGTCATGTTCGGTTTCATCCCCGCGGTCGGTCGGCGCGGCAGGATGATTGTTTATAATATCCCCCTCCACTATACACTGCGAGGCACCTTACTGCTGGCAAGAGATGCATGGGATCCTCCTGAACGATGCAGGTAGCAGCCGTGCATTTATCCCGGGCATCCTTTAAACGTTGAATCGAAAATAGATTCATGATGCTCCCTCACCCCAACCCTCGCCCCTTTGGGGAGAGGGATGGGGTGAGGAGAAATAATATATTCAGGGAAATTAATTTTCATGCCTAATGGTGTCTTGAAGTGGCATGGGGTTTAACAGGAAAACTTGATGGTTAGGTTAAGCATGAAAAAGGTCGTTCTCAACAGTATGATTCTTATTTTTCTCCTCCACAGCGCTTACGCATCGGCCGGGCAGTTGTCCCCTTCCTTGCTTCAGTCCCTCGCGGCGCCGGGTGCCAGATCCATGTTTGCGGTGATGGTGCGGATGGCGGAGAGGCCGGTATTCCAAACCTTGGAGGGGCGAAGGGGCGGGAATGAAAGAGGCGATCGTTCAAGGCGAATCATTGAACGTTGCCGACAAACGGCTTTGACAAGCCAGCAGGACATTATCGCAATGCTCGCACGGGAACAGGCGAAGGGCAGGGTGGCAACCTATACACCGCTGTGGATCTGCAACGGGCTTGCGATCAAGGCGGTTCCCGAGGTAATCACCACCATTGCCGCCCGGGAAGATGTTGAAATGGTGCTGGAGGACTACCCTCTCCCGCTGCCGTCGGTCATGCCTGCTTCGCCGCAGCCGGCGGGTTCTTCATATACCTGGAACATCGAGAAGGTGAGGGCCCCGGCGGTGTGGGAAAAGGGGTATGACGGGCGGGGTGTGGTGGTGGGAATTTTTGACACCGGCGTGGATGGCACGCATCCCGATCTCGCCGAAAAATATCGCGGCGGCGCCAACAGCTGGTATGATCCCCACGGGGAGCACGACTTCCCGGTTGACGCCGCGGGCGCGGTAACCGGCCATGGCACGCACGTCGCGGGCATCATCCTGGGCGGCGATAAAAGCGGCACGCATATCGGGGTCGCGCCGGGGGCGAAATGGATCGCGGCGCGCATATGGAACGATGCCGGCGACGCGGCGCTGAGCTCGGATGTGCACGGGATTTTTCAGTGGTTCATGGATCCCGACGGGGATCCGCTCACCGATGACGCGCCCGATGTGGTGAACTGTTCCTGGGGATTCACCTTGTATGACAGCTTTCCCTGGTGCCTTGAAGAATTGCGCGATGACATCAGGGCGTGGCGCAAGGCGGGGATCATCGCGGTCTTTTCTGCCGGCAATTCGGGACCGAGATTTTTTTCCGGTGAAAGCCCGGGCAATTACCCGGAAACCATCGCGGTGGGCGCGACCACGATGTTCGACCGGGTGGCTTCATTCAGCAGCCGGGGGCCGGGAAATTGTGACCGGAAGATTTTTCCGGACCTTGCGGCGCCCGGTCTCGCGGTGGTTTCGTCAGCTCCCGGAGGTTCATATCAGGCAATCTCCGGCACGTCACAGGCAGCGCCTCATGTCACCGGCATTATTGCTCTCATGCTTGATGCCCGGCCGGACCTGAGAGTGGATGAAGTTTTATCCACTCTTAAACAAACCGCGAAACGCACCAGCCTGCTTCGCCCCAACTATTCATCCGGATGGGGAAGGGCTGATGCCCTGAGCGCGGTCAACGCGGTTTTGCCCTGATTGTCTGTATTATTGTAGCACAGCATCCTTAAGAAAAGTATGCAGAGGATTGATATGCCCGGTGTTGTTGCCTTTCCGAAACCATGAGTTGGTGAAAAATAATCCAGAGGTGTGGAGAAAATAGATTATTATCATATTGTAAAAAGTGTATAATGATTTATGAATCGCATTTCGAAAATTTTTAATGAATAGAAGGAGATAAAATGTCTGCCCCAAGTAAAGTTTTAAAAGAGGCATTGGCCCGGCAACCAACCGACAAGGTGAAGCTAATCGATAAACTGCTTTCCAGCCTGGATGAGCCGGATAAAGAGATTGGCAAATTATGGAAAAGCGAGGCTGAGAGTCGTATCGATGCATATGAACGCGGTGAAATTAAAGCGATTACTTTGGAAGAGGTTCTCGAGGAGTATAAGAAGGATAAATGATGAGGATTTGATTCTTAGAGATTGCAAAGATTGAACTGCATACGGCCATTGATTATTACAATTATGAGTTTGCTGAACTCGGGGATGTTTTTCTGGCAGAAGTATTGAACGCGCTTGATAGAATAGGAAGACATCCAAATGCGTGGCAGGTATGCTCAGGACGCACTCGAAGGTGCCAGACCCGGCGGTTTCCTTATGGCATTATCTATCAAGTTCGGAAAGACTAAATTCTGATAGTTGCAATCGCGAATCTTCATAGAAAACCGGATTATTGGAAAAATCGAATGAAAAAATGAATGCGCCATAAAGCACCGATCATCACTCCTCAAACACTTCCCTCAGCGCCGCCACCGCCTGTTCTACCGCGACACCGGCAGTGTCCCCCCACACAGTCCAGTAGGCCATGTGGCCCTTGCCGGCGAAGCGTATGAGCCGCGCCGGAACCCCCGCTTCTCTGAGCCGCTCGGCGTAAGCTTCGCCGTCGTCCCGCAGCACATCGTATTCCCCGGTGAGAACCATCGCCGGTGGTAAATTGCCAAGATCGAAGGCGAGCAGGGGGGACGCATAAGGGTTGGTGCCGTCTTCGGGATGCTTCAAATACTGTTTGCAGAACCACCGGGCGTGCAACTGGGTCAGGCCGTAGCCCTTGGCAAAGGTGCGGTAGGATTCGGTATCCAGGGTGGCAATGTTGGTCGAGGGATAGGCAAGAAGCTGAAAGATAAGATGCGGACCTCCGCGATCCCTCGCCATCAGGCATACCACCGCGGCAAGGTTACCTCCCGCGCTTCCCCCGCCAATGGCAATGCGGGCGGGATCACCGTTGATCGACGCCGCGTTCTGAGCGATCCAGAGCGCGGCCGCGTAGGAATCGTCAACCGCCGCGGGAAATTTGTGCCGGGGGGCAAGCCGGTAGTCGACGGACACCACCACGCAACCGGCATCGTGGGCCAAATAAGTGCACAACGCATCAAAGCAATTGAGATTCCCAAAAGTCCATCCCCCTCCGTGCAGCCAGATGAGAATGGGCAGGGAGCTTCCTTCCCGGGGAGTGTAAATGCGCATGGGTATTTCACCCGCCGGCCCGGGGATGCGCATGTCTTCAATCCTTGCAACCGCAACCGGTAATCTCTGCAGCCTATCATTTCTGCAGTTGATGAATACCCTCAGGACCGGGGCCATGCTGCAGCCTGACATGAGGACGATAACCATCAAGATACCGACAAGCAGGTGTGTGAACGATCTCGCCATCCTGGAAGCTTTCATTCCGGGTATCCGCCTCTTCGTGCCATAAGGATTTCTCTGAAAATTTACTTGCTCTACAGGTCATTCTCGCAAAAGCGGGAATCCAGAAAAGCAAGTATCTGCATTCCCCGATAAAGTCGGGGAATGACCAGGAAAAGAATAATTGGAATGCCCCGTAAGCGATAGAGCTGCTTCAATCTGATGCAGACCTGTCCATTCAGGACAAGGTGTTTTTGTATTACTACAGTCAAAAAGTCAATAAAATTGTTGTGCCGAGGATTATGTGCCTTCACGGCGTCCTGCTTTATAATCAGGAGCGGTTTCATTGTATGCGTGGCCCTGACCGGAAAATTACCGGAGCGGTTGTTATACCAGTAATTTTCAGGACGCGATTTTCAAGCATATAATTTGCAAAGGTGTGAAACCGGTGCGGGCGGACCCAAGCAAGAGGCCGGGACAACCGGTTTTAGATAATCGCGCCGAACCGGGGAGCAATCACAAGGCATATGCACGATGAGCATGCGATAATCGGCAGCAGCCAGTCCATGGCAGAGATTCACCGGCTGGTTGCGAATACCCGGATCTCTGAAGCGCCGGTTCTGATAACCGGTGAAACGGGAACCGGCAAGGAACTTATTGCCCGGGCCGTCCACCGCGGCGGGGCAAGAATCCGTCAGCCCTTTTTCACCCTGGATTGTTCGGTGCTGAATAAAAATCTTCTGGAGTCGGAGCTTTTCGGACATGTCAAAGGGGCTTTCACCGGGGCGGTGGCTGATAAGAAGGGTGTTTTCGAGATGGCGGCCGGGGGCACCCTCTTTTTGGATGAAATAGGTGAGATGGGTCTGGATACCCAGGTCAAGCTGCTCAGGGTGCTGGAGGAGGGCACCTTTCGGCCGGTGGGCGATCCGGAAGAAAAAAAGGTGAGCGTCCGCATTATCGCTGCCACCAACCGGGACTTGAAATGCATGATTCAGAAGGGTAGCTTTAGGGAAGACCTCTATTACCGCATTAATGTGCTTACCATTCACCTGCCCGTTTTGCGCGAGCGCAAGGGAGATATCCCCGAGCTCATAGCGTATTTTGTGAAAAAGCTGGATGGACGACACGGCATCTCCAGGCGTTTTGCTCCTGAAGCCCTGGGCCAGCTTGCGGAATACAGCTACCCCGGCAACGTCCGGGAACTAAGAAATATCGTTGAGCGGGTCTTCATGCTCTGCGAGCGTGAGGTGATCGGTATTGAAGATCTGCCGCCGGAGGTGCGGCGGGGGGTAAAACGCCCCGCTGCAGGATGCGATGCGGGACGGCACAACGTGAGCCTGCGGCAGATCATCGAGCGCACGGAGAAAAAGATGATATCGCGCATGCTGAGGCTCATGAACGGGAATAAGGTAAAGGCGGCACGGATGCTCAATATTTCCAGGTCCACCCTTTATGCGAAGATGGAGGAGTATGGGATTGAATAGGGAAGAGATACGGTCAGTGCCATCTTCGGGGTGATGCACCGCACGGGTGGGCAGCGGATTTTAACTATGAGATTGCTTCGTCATCACGCTTACGCGGGACTCCTCGCAACGACCGTTCTTTTATTTTTTCCTGAAAGCAATACGTGGTAATACTTGCAACGTGGCCCCTAATTGTCCCTGGCCTTTAATCTTTTGCCGTTCAGATACAGGGTGATGGTGACCTCATTGCCCCGCTCATTGAATGATATCTTGTCCGTCAGGTATTCCACAATGAAGAGGCCTCGTTTGGCGGGAATATCAAGCTGATTCTGCTTTATCTGCCGGGAGTATTCCCGTGTCTCAAAACCCTCGCCTTCATCCTGGACGGTCAGGGAAAATTTCTCGGCATCAAAGGAAAGAACAATGGAAACATTCTTATGCGCACTCCCCTTGTTGCCGTGGGTGAGCGCGTTGGTGAGGATTTCATCGGCGCAGACGGAGATATTGTTGAGCATGCTTTCGTCGTCGATGCCCCGCCACTGGCACTCCTTGAGAATGTAGAAGGTGACCGAAGGGATGAGGTGAGGGTAGCTGGGAATGACAATCTCGGTTCGATTGCGTATATTCTTTAGGATCTTGTCCGTGCTAAGAGCAAGCTCCCGCAGCCGCAATCCCTTGTTAATGATGTTTTCAACCTCCTTGATGCTGAACGGCTTGGTGATGAAGTTAAAGGCGCCCCGGGTAAGGGCAAAAGTTGCATTCTTTACATCACCGTATGCGGAGATGACCGCAATGGGAATCTTTGGATTTATGCTCCGGCTTTTGACGATGAACTTCATGCCGTCCATCTGCGGCATCATTAAATCGGTAATGATCAGATCCACCCTTTCGGTCTGCAGCAGCTCCAACGCTTCTAATCCATTGCCGGCGGTGAGGGGGGTAAAGCCGAGCTGCTCAATAATCGCGGATAGACTGCCGCGGATCTCCTCTGCGTCATCGATGATGAGAATAACCTGTTTCATGGCGTGTTGTACCCTCATTTATGGATAAGGGGATTAGGGTTTGTTGACCCTCTCTTTCAGTTCTTTTCCCACTTTAAAAAATGGCCTTCTTTTGGGAGGTACCGAAATAAGATCGCCTGATTTCGGGTTTCTTCCCTTGCGACCCGCATAGTGCCGCACCTTAAAACTTCCGAATCCCCTGATTTCTATGCTCTCGTCTTTTGCCATGGCTTCGGTCATGGAATTGAAAATGGTATTCAGGGCCAATTCAGCAACTTCGTGAGTTACGCCGACTTTCTCCGACAGATATTTGATCAGTTCAGACCGAATCATTGCATACCCCTTTCTCTGGAAGGCAGGAGAAAACAAGAACGGCAAAAACGCCATGCGGACAAATCCACGCAGATCGTGGGAAACGGTTAAAACCCTGCACCCATCGGTTGACCGATTGTCGGTCGGTACTTGATGCGCCGCGCGCCACACCGCATAACTGTCCGAAGTGCTTATGCTTATTCATAATATTTTCGCATAGCGGTGTCAATACAAATTACAAAAAAAGGGACTGCTGCGCTTACCTTTCAGGTGGCGGCGTTGTGGAGCAGGGAGCAGACGGGTCGGGGAATGCAAAATAAAAAAAATAAAGTTGACCAGCCCGATGATTAGGAATAGAAAAGACAGGAGCGCCTGCCGGATATGAAGAGGTGCTGGGGCGGTTTGTGCAGGAAGAAGCGGGGTATGTGCTTGCCACGCTCAGGCGGATACGGCGGATCCTCAGCCAGGCGGTGGTTTTCCGCTCATAACGGGGCAGGTATGGTTCTTCATTTTCTTACAGGAGTTCGTCCGTGGATCCGGTTGCCACTGATTTGACCTTTGCGGTTGCGCTCCAGTTTTCCATCATGCTCGGCATTATCCACGGCATTATCCCCTGCGAGCATTCGTGGCCTTTGCTTGTCCCGTTTTGCATCACCGCGCAAGGGATGAAAAAATGTATCAAGGTGTGGTTCTATTTTTGCGCCGGAACTACATCTGCCTGCGCGCTTTTAGGGGTGGTATGGGGTGCGCTCGGCTCCATTATTCCTTCCGGCTGGAACATCTATTTTGGCATTGGTACAGCGGGCATCCTGGTTATCCTGGGCATCATACTTATCCTGAGGCCGCACTGGCTGCACTTTGAAGAGGAAGGGGAGGAGGAAATCATTAAGCAGGCATTTGAACACAGCCAGCAGGCCCTAGAGCGAGTGACCGACAAAAAAAGGTTTAAACATGGAATCTACTGGGGCATGTTCTCCATAGGATTCATTAATATGATAATGCCCTGTCCCACGGCGGGGGTTATGTATACCTATGCGCTGGTTTCAAAAAGTGTTTTTGTGGGTATGACCATTTTTTTTGCCTATGCCCTTTCCACCTCCCTGGTTCTCCTGATCATTACCTATTTTTTGGGAAAGGCGACCTTCTTTTTTAAAAATCTGGGCCGGGAAAAATATGAGGTGCTTTTAACCAGGATAAGCGGCGCGCTGATTGCCGCTTTTGGAATGTACATGATGGTGGTTGAAAGTGAACCTCTTTTCTTCGGATAATACGGACCCCGGTTTCAAGATCATCGAGGCCCGGAATTTTCCAACCCGCGGGCGGAAAGTACAATGCAAACCGTCTTCCATGTTTTTTCCCCCTTGCGCAGTTTATTTTTTTTTGCTAACGTGCCGCCTGGCAAGCCGACAAGGGAAGACGGTGCAATTCCGTCACGGGCCCGCCGCTGTGACCAAGGACGAAAGCTACAAGTCAACCACTGTCTGAAAAGATGGGAAGGTGTAGCAAGTAGGGTAATAAGGAAGTCAGAAGACCTGTCGGGTGTAAATAGTGGTCAGCCCCCCGTGGAGCGGGGGTTGACATCAACGCAGAGGATAAAAACGGATCCCTGAACATGCGCAGTATGTTCAGGGATTTTTTGCATGAGTTGAAAGGGATGCATGCCGTGCAGATCACCGCGATAACCGGCAACTATACTTATAGCAAACCGCTGGCTGAGGTTGCTGATATCCTCCACAAACGGTTTAAGGGGAAAGTGGCAATGGCCAGCCACTTTTGCCTCCGCCACCAGGCATATACAGCAAAACAACTGAAAGAGATAGAAGAGGATGTTGGTAACTCAGAGGTTGTTTTTCTGGCCATGGTTTTTGATGAGGCTGTGCTGGAGATCGTAAAAAGAAACACCGGTGCGGGTAAATCACTGGTCATTCTGGCATCAGTGGGTGAAGGCATGCGGATGGCCCGCCTTGGCAAATTTTGCGTGGGTGACGTAATAACCTCTTTTGCCGATTCCGGCGTGGCAAAGGTTTTTAAGCTCTTAAAAGGTCTGTCCGGAAAAAGCAGTCCTATGGAGGTAAGAAAACTCCTGACCATGGCCGATGCCGTACTGAAGGTGCTGCGGTTCGGCAAGTGGAGGGATGCCCACAACTATGTGCAGGCCTGGAAATATTTCTTTAACGGGGGCAGGGAAAACCTGCTTAATCTGTTCCTTATGCTCCTCGCAGAATATCATGGTTTGGATGCTACCTACAGCCCCCCAACCGGAATTCCCGATTCCTATCTTGCCCATCCGCGCTCGGATAGGATTTTTACCGCCCTGGAAGACTACCTTGCATGGTATGATCTCCCCTTTTGGATGAACGCCAACGGCCCGGGCGGCAGGAAAAGGCCGTTCATCGGCATCCTCTTTTATAACGATCGCTATCAGAATGGTGACTTCCGCGATCTATCCATGGTGATAGAGAAACTCGAGGCAAAAGGCATCGGGGTCATTCCCGCCATGAGCTCGGGCGCCGAAAATTTCAGCAGCATGAAAAAATTCTTTATCAGGGCCGGAAAGCCCGGCGTGGATGCGATAATCAGTTTCCTCTATTTTCGCATTGAGGGCGGCCCGCTGGGGGGAGATTACCAGGCGTTTGAAGCATTCTGCCGAAAGCTGAATGTTCCCCTGATAAGCTATCTCTGTATGGGATATTCTACCCTGGGAGACTGGAAGTCTCGCAGCGAAGGCCTTTACCCCATGGAGACAAACCTTTCGATTATCCTGCCTGAACTGGACGGGATGATCGGGGGAGGGCTTATTGCGGGCGGTCAAGAACTGCCGGTCAAAGGGAGAAATATGGTACGATGCATGGAGCCGGTGGAAGAGCGGGTGGATCGCGCCGTTGCGCGGACGTCCAACTGGCTTACGCTCAGGTACAAGGCCAATAAGGATAAGAAGGTTGCATTTATTCTTTTTAACTATCCCCCCGGGAAAGACACCATCGGAAGCGCCGGCAACCTTGATGCCTTCGGGAGCCTGATAAAACTGTTGGACCGCATGCGGGAGCAGGGATATACCGTGTCCGGCTATCCCCGGACCAGGCATGAGTTTATCAGGCTGATTACCAAAAAGAATGTGGTGAACCAGAGCAATTGGACCTCACTTGCTAAAGTTAAGGATAATTCTTTTAAGGTTTCACAGGCGCAATACAGGGAATGGTTTGATGAGCTCCCCGAGACCTGCCGCCAGGTGATGATCAAGGAATGGGGCGATCCTCCGGGATCCTTTATGGCGGACGATGAGAATTTATATATTCCCGGCCTTGCCTTTGGCAATATCTTTGTCGGTTTTCAGCCTGCCCGCGGTGTCCATGCAGACCCTACCAAGACCTACCATGATACGGCGCTGCCGCCCCATCACCAGTATGTTGCTTTCTACCGGTACATCGAAAAGGTGTTTCAGGCCGATGTGGCCGTCCACTTCGGAACACATGGCACCCTGGAATTCCTGCCGGGAAAGCAGGTTGCCCTCTCGGAGAGCTGCTTTCCCGATATCCTGATGGGAGCTTTGCCGCATCTCTACCTGTATGCCTGCAGTAATCCCTCAGAAGGCATGATCGCCAAGCGAAGGAGCCATGCCGTTTTGGTGAATTATATGACCCCCCCCATGATCGTTTCCGATCTCTATGGGAGTTTTGCCGCAATGGAAACGGACATCCACAATTATTACCATCTCAGAGACCAGAGCCCCGCGCGGGCGAAGGAATTGACGGAGAAGATTTTAAATGACGCCAAAGAGAATAACCTGGTTGATCTTGAGGCTTCCCGGGTGGACATCAGCAAGCTTTACAATGATATCAGTGAGATGAAGGGTTCGATGATGACCAAGGGCGTGCACGTGATGGGATCCTCGCTCGCCGGAGATGAATTGGTAGACTACGTTTTGGGAATGGTCAGGTTTGACCGGGGAGAGCTTTCCTCGATACACAAATCTCTGGCTTCAGGATATGGGTTGAACTGGGATGAAATCCGCCAGAACCCCTCAAGAGTCTTGACCGGAGGCAAGCTGGCAGGGGTTATGTATGATCAGATCAATCGGGAGGCGCGTGAACTCGTTTCTGAACTATTGATCCGCAAGACCCCGGTTAAAAAGGCAATCAAGAAACATACACACGGGAAGCTGGCCGGTGAGGTGGAATGTAAGCTTGAAGAGACGATTGATTTTTCCCTGAAACTTGCGGAGAAGCTTGCGAACAACCGGGAAATTGAACAGATGATTCATGCCCTCGAGGCTCGGTATATTGCACCGGGGTTGGGAGGCAACCCCTTAAGCAGCCCCGCTGTGGTACCCACAGGGCGCAATACCTATCAGTTTAATCCTGATCTTATACCCACCCCCCTTGCCTGCAAGAGGGGGGAAGAGGTGGCCCGGCAGGTAGTGGAGTGTTATCAGAGGGACAACCAGGGGCGTTTTCCTGAAACGGTTGCTGTAGTGCTCTGGGGTTTTGAGACCATGAAAACTCAGGGAGAAACCATAGGTGCGATATTTTGCCTTCTGGGAATCCGGCCGAAACGCTCCGGGCTCGGCGATATGGTAGGACTCGAGCCCATTCCGCTTGAAGAACTGGGAAGGCCACGCCTTGACGTGGCGGTTGAAATCTGCGGCATTTTTCGTGATACCTTTCCGGTGGTGTTGCGCTATCTTGACCGGGCCTTCAGGCTGGTTGCATCTCTCAATGAACCTGATGGCAAAAATTATGTAAAAAAACATGCTAAAGGCATACAGGATGTTCTGATCAAAGAAGGTCTGGCGCGGGAGCAGGCTGAGAATCTTTCCCTGGCCCGCGTTTTCGGGCCCTCCGCAGCCAACTACGGAACGGATGTGACCAATTTAATCGAAACCTCTGAGTGGGAAGATAACAGCCAGATAGCAGAACTGCATCTCGCTAAAATGTCACATCTGTATGGTGATGCCTATCATGCTGAATCGAGCATAAGCACCTTTCGGGAGGTCCTTGATACGGTTGATGTGGTAGCCCAAGTGAGGGATAATGAGGAATGCGGTATTGCTGACCTTGACCACTACTATGAGTTCTTGGGAGGTCTGGCAAGCTCTGTTGAAAACGTCAGGCAAACACAAGGATCCTCCTCTAACCGGACGGTACGGCCGGTGGTGCTGGTTGCGGATTCAACCAGGGACAAGATTAAGACCATGGACATCAAGAAGACTATCGATTATGAGGTCCGCACTAAACTGCTCAACCCGGTGTGGATGAAAGGGCAGATTGAAAGCGGCTACAGAGGGGTTAAGAACTTAAGCAAGCGCATGGAACACCTTGTAGGGTGGCAGGCAACTACATCCGGTTCCGTGGAGAACTGGGTCTGGAGTGAAATGGCGGACAAGTACGTGTTTAACGAGGAGGTCCGCAGGAAAATGATGCAGGAAAACATCTGGGCGGTTGAAGACCAGCTGCGGCGGCTTATGGAAGCATATCAAAGGGGGATGTGGGAGGCGACCGAGGAGGAGATTGAAAAACTTAAAAAGATATACCTGGAACTTGAATCCGAGATAGAGGAACTGGAGGAATAAAAGGACATGGCAGATACATTCGCAGCCGCATATAGGGGCAGGATCAATTATCCCTTCTCCGCCGTCTGCGGACAGGAAAAGCTGAAACTGGCGTTGCTGCTCAACGTCATCAATCCCCAGATCGGCGGGGCGCTCATCCGGGGCGAACGGGGAAGCGGCAAGACTACGGCGGTAAGAGGGATTGTCGATATACTCCCGGATATTGAGGTGGTCGCAGGATGCCGGTTTAGCTGTGATCCCGCCGATATCAGCAAAATGTGTTCGCTCTGCCGCGCTGAGCATGAAAGGGGAATAGAGCTGCCTGTGGTCAGGAGAAGAATGAGGATGGTTGAGCTTCCGGTGGGATCCACCGAGGACCGCGTGGTGGGCACGCTCAATATGGAGCGTGCCATAACCGACGGAGTAAAGGCATTGGAGATGGGCATTCTGGCAGAGGCCAACCGTGGCATTCTTTATGTGGACAACATCAATTTACTGGATGACCATATTATGGACGTGCTGCTTGACTCTGCCGCCATGGGGGTGAATGTGGTGGAGCGGGAAGGCGTTTCCATCTCCCATCCCGCCGGTTTCATTCTTATCGGCACCATGAATCCCGACGAGGGTGAGCTGCGGCCTCAGCTTCATGACCGGCTTGCTTTGCATGTTGAGGTGAGAGGTCTGGAAAGTCTTAAGGGGCGGCTTGCAATAATGAAGCGGGCTGCGGAATTTGAGCGGGACCCCCTCTATTTTAAGCGGCTCTACCAGGCGGCTGAGCGCGATATTGCACATCGGGTGCTGCAGGCACAAAAGATACTGTCGGATGTGACCGCAGATGAATATTTTTTAAGACTGGTTGCCCGTATGTGCATTTTGTTGGATGTGGACGGTCATCGCCCTGATATTATTATCGCCCGGGCGGCGATCACCAAGGCGGCATACGAGGGCAGGAAAGAGGTTTCTGAGGATGATGTGATTTTTGCATCTGAACTTGCTTTAGGGTATCGCATGAGAAGAGCACCCTTTGAGGATGCCGCTCTGGGCGCCGCCGGATTTCAGCAGGTCTTCGAGCATGCAAAAAAGCTGGAAGCGGAGGAACGCACCGCGGGGAAAAAGCAGACCGCGAAGAAACCGGGGCGCGGAAGGGTGGGGGGGTCAAGGAAATCGACGGGGAGCGGGGCATGACTGACAGGGATCACGTTAAAAGAGTGGTATTTCCTTTTACTTCCATGGTCGGGCAGGAAAAGATGAAAAAGGCGCTTATCCTGAATGCCATCAATCCCCGGGTGGGCGGGGTGCTGGTGCGCGGTGAAAAGGGCACCGGAAAATCAACCGCCGTCCGGGCGCTGGCAGCGCTCCTGCCGGAAATTACGGCGGTGCGGGGATGCCCCTTTAACTGTGATCCGGATGACATTTCGGAAATGTGTCCCCGGTGCAGGGAGCGGGTTTTAGCGGTAGGTGAAAAGCGGGGGGGCGGCAAGCTCAAGAGAGAAAAGCGACGCATCCGGGTTGTTGATCTTCCCCTGGGGTCCACCGAGGACAGGGTACTGGGAAGCCTCGACATTGAGACGGCCATCAAGGAAGGAAGGAAAGCGCTGGAGCCGGGCATCCTGGCCGATGCGCATCGCGGGATACTCTATGTGGATGAAATCAACCTGCTGGATGACCATGTTGTTGACATCCTGCTGGACAGCGCTTCCTCAGGGGTCAATATCGTGGAGCGGGAGGGGATATCCTTTGCGCACCCCGCACGGTTTATTTTGGTCGGCACCATGAATCCCGAGGAAGGTGAACTCCGGACGCAATTGCTCGACCGCATATCCTTGCACGTGCCCGTAGAAGCTCTGCATGATGTGGGCCAGCGGGTTGAGATTACTCTTCTGCGCAACCGGTTTGAAAAGGATCCGGAAGCGTTTATGGAGGAGTTTGAGCCTGCCAATGAGAGGCTGCGGAGAAGGATCCGGCGGGCACAGACACTGCTCAAAGCGGTCAAGCTGAGTGAACCCATGCAGACGCTTATCGGAAAACTGTGCAAGCATCTCGATGTGGAAGGCCACCGGCCTGATATCATGCTGGCGAAAACAGCCATGACCCTGGCGGCATACAACGGCAAAAAGGAGATCGGGGAGCGTGACATAAAAGAGGCCGCTCAATATATTCTTCCCTTCAGGATACGCACCAATCCTTTTGGGGGTGAGGAAAAGCGCGAGCATGTGTTTGATGAAATTATTGATCGCCTGGCGAAAGAGCTGGATGATGAACCTCCGCCCATGGATGACACAGGTGATGCGGAACTTGAGGATACGCAGGAAGCCGAGGAGGTTGAAGGCAAGGTTCATAAAGTAGGCAAGCCTGTCGAGATACCCAAGGAAATCAACAAAAGGAAGCGGGACCGGGCGGTGCGTTCCGGATCGGGGAAACGGATGAAAACCCTTGCCGCCGGCAGAAAGGGGCGATACCTAAAGCCAAGGATACCCAGCGAGGATACCACAGACATTGCTTTTGACGCCACGGTGCGGGCTTCTGCGGTACATCAAAAGCACAGAAAAAAAAACTCTGAAGCCGGCCCTGCACTGATCATCAAAAAAAGAGACCTGCGTGAAAAGGTCAGGCAACGCAAGGTTTCAACCCTGATGGTTCTCACGGTTGACGCCAGCGGTTCCATGGGGGTGATGGACCGAATGGAGGCGGCAAAGGGCACCATCTTGGCGCTCCTGATGGATGCCTATCAGCACCGCGACCGTGTTGCCATGGTGGCATTCAGGGGGAAAGGCGGCTATGTCTTGTTGCCTCCCACGGCGGGTGTGGAGCTGGCAAAGAAAATGCTGGTTAATCTGCCTACGGGAGGAAAGACGCCCCTCGGGGCCGGAATCATGAAGGCGCTATCCCTCATTAAAAGTGAGCGCAAGAAGGATCCAACCGTCGTTCCCATGCTGGTTCTCCTCTCGGATGGCCGTTCGAATATCTCCCTTGTCGACGGAGCAGATCCCATGAGCGAGATCGGACAATTGGGTAAATTAGTCCGGGGGGAAGGGATTTACTCGATTGTGATTGATTCCGAAGTGACCCGGCAAAATAAGCGGGTTGGTTTTACCTTTGAGTTTGCCAGGGATATCGCCGCCTGGATGGGGGCAAAGTATTACCGCCTTGACCAGTTGAACGCGGTTAGTCTGGGAGCGGTCATTGCAACGGAAAAAGATTTGCTGCGCCGGGGGCTGGAAAGCAGGTAGCGGTACAGGAGGTGAGGACGGTGAGCAGGAGAGAGTTGTGGTCCGGTTCAGAGTGGGATGATAATGGTTTTGCCGCGGCAGAAATTTTAATTAGCCATTGAGAATGAGTCTCATTTATGCTATTTATTGCATGCAATAGATGGGTCGGCCGGATCCTTCGCGGGGCCTATCCTGAGTGTACCCATGAAATTTTTCGCTCCGCATGGAATTGCGGGTGACCGGCTCCGTAGATGCGTTTGTGTTTGGTTGGTCATACCGGGCGAAGGGAATGACCCCCCTTTAGATTCCAGGCTCGAATCCGAGGATTTTTCTCTCAGAAATATTCATAACCGGAAGGAGCGGCTTTACGCCGCTAATGCATCGCGCCTAAAGGCGCTCCTACCAAAATTTCAAATATCTTTGGCTGGTTTTTTGCTGGTAGGTCGTACAGTCAACCGGGCACAGGGAAAATGCACCAGAGGACAGATCACAACAATACCGTAGTTATCGTCGGAAATTCCAACGTCGGGAAAAGCTCTTTGTTTAATCGGCTCACCAAAGAGTATTCTATCGTTGCCAACTATCCCTACACCACCATAGAAATAGCCCGGGGATCGCTGACCATCGGCGACAAGCAGTTTGAACTTATCGATACGCCGGGCATTGATTCCCTGGAAATACAGTCGGAAGATGAGATTGTGACACGGGATATCCTGATTAGCGAGCATCCCGAGTGCGTCATTCAATGCATAGACGCGGCCAATTTAAAAACATCGCTTTTGCTAACCTCGCAACTGCTGGAGCTGGCGATTCCGCTGATCATTTGTCTTAACAATGTAGACGGTGCCGGAAAAAAAGGCATAGAAATTGACCGCAATAAACTGAGCCGCAGTCTGGGGGTGCCGGTTATTGAAACGATTGCCAGTGAAGGCAAGGGATTGTCGGGTTTGCGGAAAGCCATTCTTGATCCCAAGCACCCTTCCAATGGATTTAAGCATAAGGATTTCATCCAAAAAAACTTAGAAAAGTTAGCCCGGCACTTTCCCGCCCGCAATCTGCCGCCGCCCGCACTCCTGATTCTTCTTTTACTGGGTGATCAATCGATTGAAGATTGGATTCAAAAGGGCTACGGGGCAGAGGTTTGCCGGAATGCCGCCCAAGAGGCCCGCCGCATCAGAACCAGCATCACCACCCCTCTCAGCAGAATTATATTCAACCGGCGAAATGAATGGGCGGATGACATTGTACGCCTGGTTGCAGGGACCACCATGCCGACCGCCAGTCGATTGCTGGAGCGTTGCGGAGCCTTAGCCCGCCACCCGGTTTACGGATGGTTGATGTTAGGCGGGATTGTTTATATAACCTATCTTGTGGTCGGGAAGCTGGGGGCCGTCGTGCTGGTTGGTTATGTCAACGATCGCCTTTTTAATCCCCTCACTTCATTCATCGGCAGCCTCGTCCCGTTTGCGTTCTGGCGGGATTTTCTGGTGGGTGATTACGGGGTTCTGACACTCGGCTTCGCTAACGCCGTAGGCACGGTATTGCCCATTCTCGCCCTGTTTTTTTTGGTTCTCAACACACTGGAAGATATCGGTTATCTGCCTAATTTATGTATCCTGAGCAACCGTTTTTTTAAGCAGATTGGATTAAGCGGCAAATCGGTGCTGCCCATTATTTTGGGGTTCGGTTGCAAGACCGCGGCAACCTTAACCACGAGGATACTTGATTCAAGAAAGGAACGCTACATTGCCATTTTTCTTATTGCATTTGCCATTCCCTGTTCCGCACAACTCGGAATCAACATCGCCGTGTTGGCCTTTTTCCCCATTTCGGCGTTTATCTTTGTTTTCGGTGTGCTTGCCCTGGTCGAGATTATTGCCGGCGTAATGCTGAACGGGATTATTAAGGA
>CAYWLT010000015.1:0-20207 GCA_964459295.1 uncultured Thermodesulfobacteriota bacterium | reverse complement strand
CACCTCGGTGGAAACCAGAAACCGGGCCCCCTACAAGTCGGTGCTGACCCATGGCTTTGTCGTCGACGGCAAAGGGGAAAAGATGGCCAAGTCCAAGCGGAACGTGATCGCCCCCGAAGAGGTGATCAAAAGCTACGGGGTGGAGGTGCTCCGGCTGTGGGTGGCCTCGGAGGACTATCGCGAGGACATCACCATCTCCGATGAAATCTTGAAGCGCCTCTCCGAATCCTATCGCAAGATCAGAAACACCTGCCGGTTCCTTCTGGGCAATCTCCATGACTTCACCCCCGCCCGGGCGGTGGAGTATGAGCACCTGGCGGAGCTTGACCGGTGGGCGCTCCATCAACTTTATCAACTTGCCGGCCGGGTAACCGCCGCATACGACGCCTGCGAGTTTCACACCATCTACCACCTGCTGCACAATTTCTGCGTCACCGACTTAAGCGCGGTCTATCTGGATATTTTGAAAGACAACCTGTACTGCTCCCTTCCCGGAGGGGCTTCGCGGAAGGCAAGCCAGACCGCCCTCCATGTCATTCTTGCCTCGCTGATCAAACTGATGGCGCCCCTTCTGCCCTTTACCGCCGACGAACTGTGGGGATACCTCCCCGCCGATCCTTCCCGGGAAGAAAGCGTGCATCTTGCACGTTTCCCCCGGCTCGACCCGCGGTATCTGGATACGCCGCTGGCGGAAAAGTTGCAGATGCTGTTTCAGGTGCGCAACCGGGGGCTCCAGATGCAGGAGGAAAAGCGCGCGGAAAAGCTGCTGGGCAACTCACTGGAGGCGGAAATCGTACTGGAGGCCCCGGAACAGCTCTTCAACCTGCTCACCGACAACCATTCGGTACTGGAAGACCTTTGCATTGTCTCCCGGGTCACCCTGCGCAAGGCATCCGGCGGACCGGAGCTAACGCCCGCAGCCGCCATGGACAAGCTACAGGTGTCAGTGGTGCGCACCGCCGCGGGAAAGTGCGAGCGCTGCTGGAAATACAGCGAAACGGTGGGGGAATCCCCTGCTCATCCCTCCCTCTGCCGCCGCTGCGCCCAGGTTATTCAACAGCAATAGTCAGGCTGTTGAAAAAGTAGGCACAGGCTGATCCGCTTGCTGAATAGTATGTGGCTCAGGGGGAGGAGCGTTTGAGCCACACATCGGATGAATATTTTTCAACCGTCTGCTAGTCAAGCCCATGTCCACACAGCCCACACACAAACATCTCATCGCCGGCATTATAGCCCTGGCAGTGGTCGCGCTTGATCAGTACACCAAGCAGCTCATCGAGCAGCATCTCCCCCTCCATCACTCGATTCCGATCCTCAAATCCTGTCTCACCATCCTTCACACCAGAAACAAGGGCATTGCCTTCGGCATCTTTTCCGGACAGGCGGGCGCCACTCAGACCGTTCTGCTTGTCCTTACCTCGCTCGGCGCCATAGCCTTCATTTTTTACCTTCTGCGCGGGCTCGGGGCCCGGTGCCTCTATGCCACGGTTACCCTTGCCCTCATTCTCGGGGGCGCCATCGGCAATCTTATCTACCGCAGCCGCAGGGGAGAGGTAAGCAGCTTCATAGACCTGCACTGGCGGGGCTATCACTGGCCGGCCTTTAAGGTCGCTGATTCCGCAATATCCACAGGCATGGTATTGCTTATTATCGGGATGTTCACCAAAAAGTTTCCGCTCCGCTGACCGGATAAACATACGGGGCAATGTGCGACACCATGTATCCTGATCTCATCAGCATGGGAAGTTTCACCCTTCACACCTATGGCCTCTGCATCGCCCTGGGCGCTCTGCTGGGCATCCTCTACGTGTCCCGCGGGGCAAGGCGGGAAGGAATGAACCAGCAGCAGTTCCTCGACCTGGCATTCTATCTGCTTATCGCCGCCATAATCGGCTCGCGCGTCTTTTATATAATCCTCAATCCCGGATACTACCTGAAGCACCCGCTCGAGTCGCTGATGATCTGGCGGGGAGGACTGGTATTTTACGGCGGTTTTCTTTTTGCCTTTCCCACCTGCTATCTCTACCTGAAAAAGCCCGGGGTCCCTTTTTTCAAAACCTGCGACATCCTTGCGCCGGGACTGGCCCTGGGAGAATTCCTGGGCAGAATCGGATGTTTTTTCGCCGGCTGCTGCTACGGCAGGCCGACCGATCTTCCCTGGGGAGTGACCTTCACCCACCCCAACAGCCTGGCAAAACTTGATGTCTCGCTCCACCCCACCCAGCTCTATTCATCGGCAGCGGCACTGCTGATGTTCATCTTCCTGGTGAGCTTCAGACGGTTCAAACGTGCCGATGGACAGATTGTCTTTCTCTACATACTGCTCTATGCCCTGGGGCGCCTGATCATAGAAAACTTCAGGGGCGACGAGCGGGGACTGCTGGTCGCCGGTTATCTGACCCTCACCCAGACCATTGCAATCGTACTGATTCCCCTGTCACTCGGCATGATCATCTATCTGGGGAAGAAAAACAAGGATGCCGCGTCAGCCGCGCACGGTTAGTTGGTGATCCACCGGGTAAAACAAAGGGATCTCCGGCCGGTTGTTGCAAAAGTAGCGGCGCCGATTGATAAAGCTTGATGAACCGGTTGTGGCATCAAAGGCCCCCTCCCCCTTTGCACCACGAATCATAGGATTTTTTTACATTTTGTTTGGGCTGGAGCACCAGGCCGCTCTTTTGCTGCGCATTAATCCAAAAACATTTACCCGCTATGCCGCCCCGCATTATTATTGACGGCTACAACCTCATCAGGCAGTCCCCCGATCTGCGCCGGTACGATAACCAAGAAGTTGCCCGGGGCCGGGAAAAGCTCGTGGCCCTGCTCGCATCATACCGCGCGCTCAAGCCGTGCCCGATGACGGTGGTATTTGATGGATGGAATGAAGGTGCGCTTACGGAGCAGCACTCCCGGGAAAAGGGGATAGAAATCATTTACTCCCGGAGGGGCGAAAAAGCGGACGAGGTTATCAAACGGCTGGTTTTCCAGGCAAGAGCGGAGGTGATCGTAGTCACTTCGGATAGGGAAATAGGCCTTTTCTGCAAGGGAAGACGTTGTGAGGTAATCCCTTCACCCCTCTTTGAAGAAAGAGTCGCCTTTGCACGGTATGCCGCTCACAAGGGCGGTCCGGAAAATGAAGAGCCCCTGCCTCCCCGCACCACCCGGAAAAAGGGGCCGGCAAAAAAACAGCCCAAATCGAAGCGGCGCCAACTGGCACAGCTTAAAAAGCTCTAGCGGGCCGGCACGCTTGTCGAAGGGTATGTGTCTCAAGGGGGGAGGGGCTTTTTAGCCACAACAAAACTATTTGGATCCTGTGGAACGGCAGCGACCTTCTCACTTGGTCCGAACAGCCCAGCATGGCAACGGCCCGTATCGAAGCATCTGCAAAGCTGCCTGTCTGCGGTTTAAGTCGTAAGGCACCTGATCGTGCCGTAAGCCGCTCAATAAATTGTTGTGGCGTCAAAAGCCCCTCCCCGCTTGAAACACACATCGGATGAATGCTTTTCAACCGCCTGCTCATTACCCTGCATCTCAGGGGACAATGCTGCGTTCATCAGCCTCCCCGCATCTTTTTCTCCGATCCTTCGCGCAACCGCTTGATATTGTCACGGTGCCGGTACACCACCAGGCCGGCCATGGCCGCGCCCAGCAGTATGAACGTGCATGGATAGCCGGCCGCGCCCAGCAGGAGCGGCATTGCCAGCGCAGCGGTGATCGACCCGAGCGAAACATACCTCCACTTCAGCACCACCGCCAGGAATATGGCCGCGGCGCCGGCAACCATGGCGGGGGCAATGACCAAAAAGATGCCCAGGGCGGTGGCAACACCTTTCCCTCCCCGAAATTTGAGGAAGACGGGGAACAGATGGCCGCAGAAGGTAACGAAGGCAACCACGGCGATCCACCCATCTTCCGCCAAAAGCAATCGGGACGCCATAACCGGCACGACTCCCTTGAGCACGTCTCCGATAAGGGTCAGAACGCCAAGCTTCACCCCCAGCACGCGATACACGTTGGTTGCGCCGATGTTGCCACTGCCCTCGGCGCGAATGTCGCGAGTGCTGAAAAGCCTTGACAAAATCACGCCGGTGGGAATTGATCCGGCAAAATAGCCTGCCGCCATCAGCAGTATGGTTTTCGTGGTAATCAAAATACAGCTCCGGTTGATTGGCACAGTGATGCCGCCACCGCGCATAAGCAGGGGCGGCAAGACAGACAGCCGGACCCGTGACCGCCCGGCAGGTAATCAGGTTTATAACATAAAATCCGATTCCCTTACAACTCACTTTTGGGTTCCCGGTTCCGCAGGCACTATCATTCGCGACTGAAGCCGCGCCTGCCGGCCGGCGATGTGCTTCCAAAATCATTCATGAGGAGGGACGCGCTCCGTCGCGTCCGGTTATGCATTCCGGCCATGACAGAGCATGCCCCTCCATCATCAACGGTCATTCTTCGACTTGATCGCAGGATCCGCTACAAAACACAATGACCGGATTCTGCGGTCGCGCCGCAGAATGAACTGTCTATCGTTACCTTTCTTCGTAGAGCCTCCACGGATCAGGGGGCTTGATTCGAAAATCCAATTGATAAATGGTCGGAAACATGGTAGTGCATAGCGAAGGAACATACGGCTGACACGCACCGCATGCGCACATACATGAAAGAGAAAGCATCCCGTCCCGCCACCGGCACCCTCTACCTGGTTGCCACGCCCATCGGCAACCTGGAGGACATAACCCTGCGGGCAATCAGAATTCTGAAGGAGGTTGATCTCATCGCGGCGGAAGACACCCGCAGGGCAAAAAAGCTGCTTGTACATTACCGGATCACTACCCCGGTAACCAGCTACTTCGCCCACAGCGGCACCAGGAAAACCCATGCCCTTCTGACCCGGCTCCGAGAAGGCGGCAATATTGCCCTCATCTCCGAGGCCGGCACCCCGGCTATTTCCGACCCCGGCTACGCCATCACCCGGCTGGCCATCGATCAGAGTATACCGGTTGTCCCGGTGCCGGGGCCCACCGCCCTGATCGCCGCCCTCGCCCTCTCCGGACTTTCCACCCGGAATTTCATCTTCGAGGGATTTATTCCCCGCAGGACCGGGAGGCGGAAAAATCTTTTCCTGGCGCTGCGCGATCAGCCGCGCACCTGCATACTCTACGAATCACCCCACCGAGTCATGGCCACCCTGGAGGATCTGGGCGCCGTTCTCGGGGAAGACCGCCGGATTGTCATCGCACGGGAGATGACCAAGATGTATGAAGAGGTGATTCGCGGCACCATTGCCGAGGTCAGGGCCGCACTGACCGGCAGAAGCATCAAAGGCGAGGTCACCATGGTGGTGTCGGGATGCATGCCGGAGGAAGAGCCGCTGCATTGACAGGCGGGTCAGGATATGATACAAGCGCGAGGCAATTCCGGTGTCGATGAGGTGATTATCAGGCAGTTGACCATCACCAATGAACTGGGGCTGCATCTCCGGCCCGCGGGATTATTGGCGAAGACCGCCAACCGCTTTGCCTCCGCCATCACCATTGAAAAAGACGGCGTGGTGGCTGACGGGAAGAGCATCATTCAAATTACCACTCTCAACGCGGCACGCAACTCCACCATTACCATCAAGGCCTCCGGCCCGGATGCCCGTCAGGCGGTTGCGGCACTGGGGGATTTGGTCATCAACCACTTCGAGGAACCGCTCAGCCATGGAAACAACCCAGCAGAACCTCCTGCTTAAAGGCATCGGGGTATCCCCGGGCATTATCATCGGGAAGACATTTCTGTTCACCTCCGACGATATTGAGATACCGCTCATCACCCTTTGCGGCAAGACGGAAATAAACCGGGAAATAGAGCGCTTCAGGCAGGCGCTGGAAAAGTCCCGGGAAAATCTCCGCGCGGTAAAAAAGGAGGTGGAGCGCAAAAAGCAGAAGGAGGCGCGTTACATTATTGACGCCCAGCTCCTGATCATGGAAGACAAACTCCTGGTCGAAAGCATCATTAAGACCATCCAGGAAAGGGGAATTGATGCCGCTTCAGCGGTCAATGAAACCATCCGGAACTTGAGCCGGAGTTTCGACGATGTGAGCGACGAATACCTCAAGGAGCGCAAGACCGACTTTGATTATATCGGCGAACGTATTATTCGCAACATCCTGGGCGCTAAGCGGCACAACCTCTCCACCATCCATGAACCCTCCATCATTGTTGCACACGATCTTTCTCCCGCCGATACCGCCAACCTGGACACCAGCGTGATCATCGGATTTGTAACCAATACCGGCGGCAAAACCTCCCACACCGCAATCATGGCCCGCGCCCTGGAACTACCCTCGGTGGTAGGCTTGAAAAATGTAACCAAGGAGGTGAAAAACGGCGATGTGATCATTGTGGACGGAACCATCGGCGTGGTAATTGTCCGGCCGACCGCCGAGACCCTGCGCAGCTATTCCGAAAAAAAGCAGATGTATGAACAGCTCAAAAAAGAGCTTTTTCAATACAAAGACCTTCCCGCTGAAACGCCCGACGGGTATCAGATCCGCCTTCTCGCCAATGTCGAGTTGGTTGAAGAAGTGGCCTCCATCCTGGAGCACGGGGCGGAGGGCGTCGGTCTTTACCGCACCGAATTCCTGTATCTTAACCGCAAGGAACTTCCCTCCGAAGAAGAGCAGTTCAACATATACAGGAAGGTGATTAAAACGATCGCGCCCCATCCGGTGACCATACGAACCCTTGACCTCGGGGGGGACAAATTCCTCTCCCACCTTGACCTGGTGGAGGAACTGAATCCGGTGCTGGGACTGCGGGCCATCCGGCTGTGTTTAAAGGAGGTGCACATCTTCCGAACCCAATTGCGGGCATTGCTCCGGGCAAGCGCGTTTGGCGAGCTCAAGATGCTCTTTCCGATGATTTCCGGCATGCAGGAAATTTATCAAATCAAGGACATTTTAAACGAGATCAAACACGATCTCCGAAGCGCGGGCATCCCCTTCAATCCCGGGGTTCAGATCGGCATTATGATTGAAATCCCCTCGGCGGCAACCATCGCGGATCTGCTGGCCCGGGAGGTCGACTTTTTCAGCATCGGAACCAACGATCTGATTCAATATACCCTTGCCATCGATCGGGTGAATGAACACGTCTCCTATCTGTACAATCCCCTCCACCCCTCGGTAATTCGACTGATAAAAAACGTGATAGAATCCGCCCACAACAACGGCAGAGAGGTCGTGATGTGCGGGGAAATGGCCGGTGAACCGCTTTACCTGCCCATCCTGCTGGGAATGGGAATTGATGAGTTGAGCATGAATCCGCTCTGCATCCTCAAAATTAAAAAGGTAATGCGATCAATCAATTACCGTCAATCACGTGATTTTGTCAAGACCATCGACTATCTAAAAACCGCCGAGGAAATCGAGGCCTTTATCAGGCTTGAGATGAAAAAGCGCTTTCCCGCAGCATTTGATGTGAACTGCGCATAACCCGCCCGAAGCCGACAAAACCTGACAAGCCTCCCTTCTCAAGAAAATGACAGGGGTAACCCACATTTATATTGACTTTATAATTGCATTTGTCTATAATCCAACATTTAAAAGCAGCTACAGTATCTTTACCAAATTCAGCGGGGAGGGAGGGGAGATGGATGCCAGGCATTAAGGTTAATGAAGACGAGCCTTTTGAAATTGCCCTGCGGCGATTTAAAAAGCAGTGCGAAAAGGCCGGGATACTGTCTGAGGTGAAGAAAAGACAGTACTACGAAAAACCAAGCATCAAGAGAAAAAAGAAGTCGATTGCCGCACGCAAAAGAGCCATAAAGACGACGAGGCGTTACCGATCGCCTTTTGAATAGCTTGTCCGCGCTCGTGCCTTCGAACGGCCGATCAATATGCGTTCTGTGCTGATCGGGCACGGGCTTTTCAAGTCAATGTAACCCGATGCACACTTTCCCATAACAATCGCGATCCAGAGCATAGCTGTTTTTCAGGCAATGCTTAGGGTGATGATGTTTTCCATTCCCTGTTCCGTTGTATCCCGGATGCCTGAGGGAGAGTAAAACAGGTGTCAACAGCTATTCCCGATGATAAGATAGCGGAAATAAAAGGCGCCTGCAACATCGTCCACCTCATATCCGAATATGTTTCCTTGAAAAAATATGGGGCTAATTTTCGGGGACTCTGCCCTTTCCATGCCGAAAACGAGCCTTCCTTTACCGTAAGTGAGGCAAAGCAAATTTTCCACTGCTTCGGCTGCAACACCGGGGGCAATGCCTTCACCTTCCTGATGAAGTTCGAGCATCTTTCTTTTCCCGAGGCGGTAAAAAAAGTCGCCGGGAAATACGGTATCGCGTTGCCCTCCCGGGAACTTACCCCGCGAGAAAGGAAGATCGCCGGTGAAAAAGATGGGCTGTTCGCGCTCAATGAGCGTGCCGCATCCTATTACAGCGGCCTTCTCAATTCGAGGGAGGGAGACGGGGCGCGCACCTATCTCGCCGAGCGGCGCATCACCCCGGATACCATTCGGACCTTCAAGCTGGGATACGCCTCGCCTGCCTGGGACGGACTGTTGCTCCACCTGAAGGCAAAGGGGGTCCCGCTTGAGGCTGCTCATGGGCTGGGACTTCTCAAGCGGGGGAAAAATAACAGCTGGTACGACGGTTTTAGGAACAGGATCATTTTTCCGATTGCCGACTATAACGGACGCATTATCGGATTCAGCAGCCGGGCGCTGGATAATGGCGGCGCTAAATACATAAACTCATCTGATTCGCTCATTTATAAAAAGAGCGCGAGCCTCTATGGCTTACATGCCGCCCTGCCTTCCATTCGCAAGGAAGATACGGCCGTTCTGGTTGAGGGCAACTTTGACCTGGTGAGCCTCCACCAGCACGGTATAACCAACGCGGTTGCCACCCTGGGCACGGCGCTAACCGACAGCCATATCAAGCTGCTCAAACGCTTCACCGGTTCCATAGTCCTGGCGTTTGACAGCGACGATGCGGGAAGAAAAGCGGCGATAAAATCCCTGCCGCTCTTTCTGCAAAACGGCATCTCGCCCCGGATGATTGAGCTTCCTTCCGGGACCGACCCGGACTCATTCATCCACCGTGAAGGGGAGTCGTCGTTCAGAACACTGATTGAGCGCTCGCTTCCTCTGGTGCAATGCTTCATCGTCCGGGCGCTGCAGAAGCGCAATCCCGCAAACATCGGAGGCACCCTGACGGCCATCCGGGAAACCGTGCCGGTGCTGTCGCTGCTAAAAGATAACACCGAGCGAAACCTGTACATTCAAAAAGTCGCGCAGGACCTCAACGTGCCCGAGCAGATCATTCGGGCCGAACTCTCCGCCGCCGGCCACCCCGCCCCCGAAGCGGCATGCCCGCCGGCCGACCTGCCGGCCGGCCGCGATCTCGCCGAGGAACTGCTCCTGCAGGTGATGCTGCTGCATCCTGATCTGATTCCCCGGGTGCGGGAGTCGCGGATACTTCCGCACCTCAAAGATCCCGAACTGAAGCGCATCGCTCTCTGCCTGGTGGAGCTGTTTGACGCCAAAAGGCCCACGGAAGCCGACTCCCTGATCAACAGCGTGGAAGATCAGAACTTGAAAAATATCGTCTCCCGCCTGGTAATGAAAGGCGAGTGCATTGTCGATCCGATGAAGGCCTTAACCGGAAGCATGCAGAAAATCAAGGCGGCGGACATAGAAAGGGAAATCAGGCTGGTAAACAACAAAATCAGGGAGGCGGAAGCGGGAAATGATGTGTCCGCCATCCAGCACTTCCTGAGTTGCAAGCAACAGCTCATTGAACAAAAGAAGGCATGTGCGGCAGATCATGCTTCCGTTCACTTACCCTAACCCGGAAGGAGCCCACCACCGATGTCAAAGAAAGAGGCCATGGAACAGGTAAACCAGCTTATTGACATGGGGAAGGAAAAGGGATTTTTAACCTACGAGGAAGTCAATGATATGCTCCCCTCAGACATCGTCTCGCCGGACCAGATCGATGATCTGATGATCATGTTCGGGGAAATGGACATTGAAATCGTCGAAGGGGTGCAGAAGGTAAAAATTTTCAAGCGCAAACTTCAGAAGTCCCCCGAGGAAGCCGAGGGAGAGTCGGAGGAGGAGCTCGATCAGGTTCCCTTTGAAAAGTTCAGTGACCCGGTGAGAATGTACCTCAGGGAGATGGGCTCGGTGTCCCTGCTCAACCGTGAAGAAGAGGTGGAAATCGCCAAGCGCATCGAGGAGGGCGAAAAGGAAATTGTGCGGGTCATTGTCCAAGCGCCCTTCACCATCCAGGAGCTGATTGCCATCGGAGAGAAGCTGAAGTCGGAAAAGATGTCGGTGCGGGAGGTGATCGGCGACCTGGAGGATGAGGAAACCGAGATTGACGAGGCATATTATTCCAAGAAGGTGCTCAACTTAATCGGCAAAATCAAGAGCTACGATCAAAAAAGGACGCAGCTCCTGAAACAGGCGGGGCAAAAAAACCTAAGCGAGGCCAGACGCAAGGATATCCGGAAGAAAGTCGACGAGGCCAGCGAAAAAATCGGCGAGATCCTCCAGAAGGTGAACCTCAACAAAAATCAGATTGAGCACATCACCCAGAAATTAAAGCGCTTCCTGGAAAAGCTGAAGAAGGCCGAGGAGGAAATCAAGCACTGCGAGGAAAAGGCGGGCATACGATTGGAAGAACTCAGGAAGTGCTTCCGCCAGATCCGAAAGGGCCACCAGGAAGAGCGCAAGGTGGCCAAGAAAATCGGCATCAGCGGAAAAGATCTGCTGGAGCATGAGAAGATAATCCAGGCCGCTCAGAAGAAGATCAAGCGCATTGAGATCGAGTCCACCTTTGATGCGCAACATTTGAAAAACGCGGTAAAGTCCATCGAGGAAGGGGAAATGAGGGCCAAGCTGGCAAAGGATGAGCTGGTTAAGGCCAACCTGCGCCTGGTAGTAAGTCTGGCAAAGAAGTACACCAACCGCGGGCTGCAGTTCCTCGACCTGATCCAGGAGGGAAACATCGGGCTGATCAAGGCGGTCGACAAGTTTGAGTATCAGCGCGGCTACAAGTTCAGCACTTACGCGACCTGGTGGATCCGGCAGGCCATCACCCGGGCCATTGCCGACCAGGCCCGCACCATCCGCATACCCGTTCACATGATCGAAACCATTAACAAGCTGATCAGAACCTCACGGCTGCTGGTCCAGGAGGTGGGGCGGGAGCCGACCCCCGAGGAAATTGCGAGAAAGATAGAATTCCCGCTGGACAAGGTGCGCAAGGTTCTTAAAATTGCCAAGGAGCCCATATCCCTGGAAACCCCCATCGGCGAGGAAGAGGACAGCCATCTCGGCGACTTTATCGAAGACAAAAAGGTAGCTCCCCCGGGAGAGGCGGCGATCAACCGCAGCCTGCACGAACAGACCAAGAAGGTGCTTTCCACCCTTACCCCCCGCGAGGAAAAAGTACTGCGCATGCGTTTTGGGATCGGCGAAAAGGCGGATCACACCCTCGAGGAGGTGGGGCAGGACTTCGCGGTAACCAGGGAGCGGATCAGACAGATCGAGGCCAAGGCGCTGCGAAAACTGCGCCATCCCAGCAGAAGCAAAAAACTGCGAACCTTTATCGAACGTTAAATAAGAAGCGTGGGCTCATAGCTCAGCTGGAAGAGCCACCGGCTCATAACCGGAAGGTCCCAGGTTCGAACCCTGGTGAGCCCACCACCTCATTTTCTGGCACCGACCATGTACACACTGCAGGATAGACTGCCGGTAAAATCCCTTTCCCCATCCGAAGAACATATTGCAATGCACCTCTGCCGGGTGCATTTTTTTATTCATCGGATTTCAGCACATAAGGAGAACGCCTTTGAAAAAACAACTGGAATTGCTGGTTAAGCTGCAGGAATGCGATTCGTCCATTCACCAGGCGAAGCGCATGCAGGAAAACCACCCTCGCCTGATCGCTCAACTGGAGGAAACGCTGGCGCGGGAACGGGAAGCACTGCAGCAGCAGGAAAAGCTCCTTGAAGACACCAGAAAAAAACGATTGCAGAAGGAACAGGAGCTGGTGCTCAACGAGGACAAGGTGCAGAAAGCCAAGCAGCATCTGACCGCGGTAAAAACCAACAAGGAATATCAGGCGGCGCTCAAGGAAATAGAGATGATCCAGCAGGGGAATATCAGGATAGAGGAGGAAATTCTCACCAGCATGGAAGAGGTGGAGCGGCTCGCCGTCCAGAAAGCGGAAGGCGAACAGCAGTTAAACCGCACGTTAAAAGAGGTACAGGAAAGAAAGGGAATTTTAGAAGGCGAGCTCGCCGCCTGCGCCCGGAAGATCGAGGAGCAAGAACAGATCAAAAGCGCCTTCAGCATTCAGATACAAACGGAGCTGCTCGATCTCTATCACCGGATAAAGCAAAAACGACCGGAGCTGACGGTGGTGGCCGTGGAAAACAGCTGCTGCACGGGATGTCACATGAATATCCCGCCCCAGCTGTTCAATGAAATTAAAAAATGCCAGAAGATCATTACCTGTCCCCACTGCAACCGCATTCTCTACTGGGAAAAGAACCATGAACTCGCCGCCGGAACGCTCCAAATCGAGTCGCGTTGAGCGGGCTACCCCACCGGGCGGCTCCACCGCGGACGCGCTACCGTCCAAAGGACTCACCATTTACACCGACGGGGCATCGCGGGGAAACCCCGGGGTAGCCGGCGCCGGGGTCATCATCTATGACCACAACGGCGCGATCGTGAAAAAAATCAAGTCCTATCTGGGAACCACCACCAACAATGTCGCGGAGTACACCGCCCTGATCATTGCGCTGAAGGAGGCGGCCCGCCTGAAGGCGGACGCGGTGCGCCTGTTTTCGGATTCCGAGCTGATGGTGCGGCAGCTCAACGGCATTTACAGGATAAAAGACCGGAAGATGCAAACCCTCGCGGCTCAGGCCAGGAAGCTCTTAACAAACTTCATCCGTTATGATATAGTATCAATATCGCGGGCGCAAAACAGCGAGGCCGACAAACTGGCTAACCTGGCTATCGACGAAAAAGAATAGCAGTTTGTGGAAAACCACCCACCTGACTGGCGGCTCCAGGGGAGGGGGCTTTTCAACAACCTGGTAGAAAAAGACTGCTCGAGGAGGCGCAATGGTCGCCCGTTCTCCGTCAGGAGAGCGGGAGGAAAGTCCGGGCTCCGGAGGGCACGGTGGTCGCTAATCACGACTGTCCCTGATGCGTCGGGGATAAGGAAAGTGCCACAGAAAACATACCGCTCTGCGCGCGGCGCAGGGTAAGGGTGAAATGGCGAGGTAAGAGCTCACCAGTATCCCGGGCGACCGGGATAGCTTGGCAAACCCCACCGGGAGCAAGACCAAATAGGGGAGCGATGAGATGACCTTCATCTCGGCAGGCGGCCCGCCTGAAGCTCCCGGGTAGGTTGCTCGAGGTACCTGGCAACAGGTATCCCAGATGAATGACCATTACCCAAAGATGCTTTGGGGAACAGAACCCGGCTTACGGCCTCTCCGGGCGGCTTTTTTCAGCGGTGCCGGTAAGTTTATTATGCCGTGCCTGGGTGGATCGATGTTACCCGGGGGGAAGGGGCAGGAAAATCAAGCCCCTTTCCACCATGCTGCTCACGGTCTGCAGGGCCTCTTCCTTTCGGCTAAAATCCCCTATCATCAAGCGGTACCAGGTATCTTGAGCGGAAAACCGGCGAGGTTCAACAAAAACGCGTTTTCCCGCGCTCTTTACCTGCGCGCCATATATGTCGGCCCATTGCGCGCTTTCATACGTGCCGACATGAATTCTGTAGCCGTCCTGATCGCAGCCGGTGATATACGATTCGGCGGTCAGTAGCGGCAGGATTATTTTCTGCCGATCATCAATGTTGCGCACATCCACGATGTCAGGATTTGCCTGCAGGATGAGGTCATAGATGGTTTCATCGGCTTTTCCATACCGTTTTAAGGCGATGAAGTACAAGCTCCCCCCGCCTTCTTTGAGCATTATGGTAGTGATGGCTTCTTTTGCCGCAGCGGCCGGTTTATACAGCGCGGGAGAAGCAGGTGCCGGCGATTCCAATGCCGGTGAAGACGGTTCCACGGGTCTCGGCACCTCCTCTTTGTCGAAGGGCGCCGCCGGTTGGGGCAAGTTTTCCTTTTCAGGCAATGCCGCTTCAAGGAGAGCCGACGGATAAACCGGGGCGGCGCCGGTCTTACGTTGCTCTATCACGCTCGGGGCGTTTTCCGTCCGAGCCGGCTCCGCTTTGTCCTGCCGGGGCATGGTCATGACCTGTTGAGCATGATTGTGTGAGTTGCGGGAGAAATAGAAATAACCGTGGACCACGACAACCACCAACAGCAGGGCCAGGAAAAGTGAGAGAGAAAGAAGAAAAAAAGACAGGCTTTTTAACAAGACTATTTTTTGAGCAGATGAATCCCCATTCTTTTTTTCTCCATTCGTCAGGGAATCCATTGTTTTGCCGGACGACGAGTATCCTGCCAGAAGGGCCTTTAGTTCCCGTATATCCCTGGTTTCCTCCATCTCTGTATATGCCCCTGTAATTATGCCTTTATAATATCAGAGACAATCTCATATATGGAACCCGAAATCTCACTGCCGATAGAGTTGAACAGGTGTGGATTGGTCAATTGAACCGACTTTTCTACCAGCGCGTCAAAAGGCACCGGCCGCAGCACATCAACCTGCACTCCAAGATATTTATCGCAGACTATTTTAATGATCTCGCCCACCTTTACATCCTCCCGGGAACGGACCATATTTACGATCAGCTTTATCCGGTAACTGCTCACTTCCTGCATGATCAGAGAGGCGCTTGCCGGGTCAAGTTTCTCAACTGCCGACACCAGCTCCATGATGGAATGGATGCCCTTTTCACCGCTCGGGCTGATCATGCGCTCTATCAGGCCGAGCATATCGCCGCTGCGCGAAAAAATCCGGCTGAGCCTCCGATAGAGAGCGCTTTTAATAAGTCCATAGGCATTTTGCACCGATGTGGGAAACGGGGTAACCACAACTATTTTGACCGGGGTGTAGACAAAAAAATCCAATACGTTGAAGGACGTGCCCGCGCCCAGATCCAACAACACATAGTCGGCGTCCAGCTTTTTAAAATTCCTGATCATCCGTTCCTTCTGGGCGAATTTGGGATTGGCCAGACTGAGAATATCATCGCCGCCGCTTATGAGCGTAAGCCCGGGAACGGATGTGTCCATACAGATCTGCTGAAGGGTTTCGACCCGTCTCTCCAAAAAATCGTTCAGCGTGTAATCTGGGGCCCTGATGCCGAGGAGGATGTGCATATTCGCCCCTCCCAGATCCGCGTCAACAATTGTGATCCGCTTTCCCATTTTAGCCAGCCGCATTCCCAGGCTCAGGGTGACAAAGCTTTTGCCCGTGCCTCCCTTGCCGCCGCCAATTGACCACATCTTGGGCATTACCGTCAATGTCGGCTGTTCCACCGGCATCACATCGCTGCCGGACGCGGTGCTTTCCTCCACCGGTATCGTCATCGCTCGCTCACCATGAAACGTGTTTTACAGAGTATCCCATAAATTCCAGATGAGATTTTTATCACCCTGGCCAAGCGACATATACTGCCTGACCAATGCCTGATTTTCCTCGCTCAGGTTATGAAACTTGATGCCCAGATACAAAAAGTTCCTGGACTCCTCCTTTCTGCGCCGGCACCATCTGATGCTCCCGGTAAAATCTATTGTATGCACTCCGTCGGGAAAAGTCAAAATCACGCTCATTTCCACCGTGGTATAGGCAAGCAATGCTTCGCTTATTTTTAAAAAATCATCCCTGATTTCAATCGCGACCCCGCCTAAGGAAACATCCTGAATGAATCCCTGAAAACTCGACTTCCCCTTGATTCCCCCCTCATAGAAACTGCAGGTAACCAGCGCCGGGACGCTGTGCCGTTTGTGTTCCCGCCGTTCCAGCGGTTCTTGGGCCTTATCATTTGATATGTCCATAGATGCTCGTCCTGTTCGGATTGTGTGGAACAGATCATCTAAACGTGACGGTTCCCGATGTATTTCTTATAGCCCGCGAACCGCCGGGATCATACACTGAAGATCTGTCGTATAATGTCATCCCTTTCACTTGTTGATTGTAGCCCGACAATGTAATCGGCTCCTGCCGGCTCGACGTGGACAACCCGGGTTGCAATACCCACCTTCGTGCCGCCCTTGGGAAGCTCTAGATGAAGGACGGTACCTGCCTGTACCCCGGCATCACTCAATTTTACCGACAGGCCTTCTTTACTCAAATCAACCAGCCGGCATTTTCCCGTTGGTCCCGCTGATTTTCCCGACTCTGCATGGTAATTACCGGCAATATCGACATTATATCGCGCTGATTGCCTTCTCTCGTCTTTAAGACCCAGTTGAGCGACAAGATTTTTCAACTCGATCAAGTCGTGCGCTTCTTGCATCTCCTTCTCCCTGAAGTGAGTCTGTGCTTTTCCCCGGCCCGGCAACGTGGTGCTCCCACGCCGGGTTTTGTGGTCCGCAATGGCTGCTTGTCATGTTGGTCGCGCACCTTTGTATCGGCATTTTTATATAAAACTTAAAGCAAAAGATGCAATTATAAACGGGGTCTCAAATGCCTTTAAAAAAGGGCTTGAATGCAGCGAACAAAAGATATAGTAAGAAGATGAAAGCGCGGCTCACGGGCGAAGCACTCAGTTGGACTGCCTTCCGGCCCGCGGCATCTCAGACAAGGGGTTCATAAGCAGGGAATGGTGATTATGAATCCTCTGTATTACGGGCATTCCCGGCATGGGCGGCCGGTTATGAACAAATCCATACGGTCAGGAGATTTATTACCATAAAAAGCAAACTGTCATCTTTAATCCTCTTATCGGTCCTCCTGATCGTTTTTCTCTTTTTGCGTCTGCACCATCTGCGGGAGTGGTTGCTGGCCAATGTGGACGAAATATCCTTGATCAATAACCTCACCCTCCCGATATTCTCGGGCGGATACGGGTCCACCACCTTCTTCCCGGCGGCGCAAATCACACGATATTTTCCCTTCATTGCCTCATTTCCTGAATACCGCTATATCGGTGTCCTGTTCAACGCAGTCGGGATGATATTCTTTTATGCCGGTTTGCGGAACATCTGCAACCGCCCCGCCGCTTTTCTCGGCGCGCTGCTTTTCAGTACCCACTGGTACCTGATATATATCAGCCGGGTTTACGAAATCGCCACCCTGATTCCTTTCTTTTTTTCAATTGTTTTTTCCCTTTTCACCGGCTGGCTCGTGCACGCGAGGGATTACCTCCTGCCGCTGCTGTTTTTTCTGGGTGGCATCGGACTCGATTGTTACGCGCCTCCCATTGCATACAGTCTTTCGGCCCTGTTGGTCGTTTTACTGGTCGGCGCATTACAAAAAACCCTGCGCTGGCGCTGGATACTGATGAGTTTGCTTGGGTTGCTTGTGGCAATCCTGCCTTTTGTCTACGTCCAGCTCTTTGTGGGAAACTTTTTCGGCGACATCCTGGCCAACTACCATCACGCAGCCTCTCCCCGGTTGCAGGTTACGCTGATCCATCTGGCTAAACCTTCGATATTTTTTTCCACCCTTTCAGAACTGATGACTTTTCTAACCCTGCAGCACTGTTGGAAACCCCTCGTGTTGCCGGCCATCACGCTTGTTCTCCTTCCGATCTATCCGGTTGCGCGTTTGCGTCACAACCGCAACGTTTTCATGCTCGCTCTCTGGACCTATCTCACCCTCGTCATCACCTTTTTCTCGCCGGTCGCGGCATACATTCAAGGTCATTTTACCGGATTTTTGATCTTATATTGTGCGCTATTGGCCGCTCTGCTGGGAGCTGCGGAGCCGATCTGTCGCCGCCTGTCCTGGCCGGCGGCCATGCTCCTGGTCATTTTTAGCCTGTACTGGATGCCGATCATTCGGCAAAATCAGCATCGCGATGTTGCGTGGCTGCCCGATTACATTCGCGCAGAACGCCTCGCCACCGTTCCGGTTTCCGACGGGGCATACCTGGTTTTAAAGCATACGCCGTTTCTCCAGGGGGACGATTTCCCGGTGTTTCTCTGCAACTCCACTGAAGAAATAGTAGGATCCCTTGCCGCCCTGCCGCCGCAACAGCTACGGCTGGTAATCGCGACCTTTAACTGCGATATTGCGGGGGCGGCTGACCGGCTTGGAATGATTATCGGCAAAGAACAGAGAATTACAACATTGTATGAGTCATACCTTGCCGAGGGCATTGCCTTCTACTTTCTTGAGGAACCCAAGGGAACGGCTGATACAAGCTAAGGTAACGAATGGCAGATTGATAATGAACGGCATTAGAAAAGGCTTGAAAGCGGGGAATAAAAGATATATAAGGAGGTGGAGTTGAAGCGTATGGGCGATTAGCTCAGCTGGATAGAGCGTTGGTCTCCGGAACCAAAGGCCGTGGGTTCGAATCCCGCATCGCCCACCATTTAAAATCAAGCACTTAGCGAACCGCTCGGTGCTTTTTTTGCGTCAAAAGCGCTTCCGGGTGCACCTAGGGTGCGGGCGGGTGCGGATTGGTCAAGAGCATCATCGAGCTTGTCTACCGCGGTCCTATCCGTCCCGGGTACCGGGTGAGCATAGATGCCAACGGCAACCGGGATGGGTCGGTGGCCCAGCTGCTCTTTGATGTAGGCTGGGGATTCTCCCCGCGGGATGCGAAGCGTTGCGCAAGTTTGCCGCAAGTCATGGAAGCGAATCTGCCGTAACCCTGCCTTTTCAAGGCAACGATGAAAGCACCGATTTCTCAGTTTGCCCGAATCAGCGGGCCCTCCTTGATTGTTGTAAAAGAGAAACCGCAGTGCTTCCTTCCACCCTTTTTGCGGCTTTTACTCCTTTCTCTTAAGAATCCGCGACTGAAGAACATCCCTTGACTTTTTCCATCAAATTGAGCTCCTTGATCCGGTTGCGCTTAATCCGCAAACCTCATTCCAGTTGCTTGCAGATTCACTTCTTTAGGATCCAATATGCGCCTCCCGCGGGAACATCAGTTTTGCCGATCTTGCTTCCGCCGTAGGGCCTGTCATTATCTGGCGATTAAGACAGCTGAATATTTTGACCTGACATTGATAAAATTTATTTACGGCGGGAATTATACTAAATTCCTATTTAAAATCAAGATGTTTTAGCTAATATCATATATTTCAGGAACTAATGTATAGTTGTGGTCCTATCAAACCATTTTGAGTGTAAGTCCGGGCTGATCATGCGATTAAGGAAATCACTGCAACACATTAAACTCTTATCATGTAAAAGCTCTGAGAAAAAAAATACATGGGGGAAATATTTCTCCAGGACTTCAAAAGGCTTAGAAGATATATAGCTGACCAATGCTTCAAGATAATTATACAAGCAAGAACATTTTATTGGCATTACTGCTTTTGAAATAAAGAAAACTTCTTGTTCTCGAACATCTTTTACTGTTCTCTCCCCTATTTCATTCGCTTCGCTATATGTAACGGCACGAACGACTATGCTGAAGCCACGCTCCTTTTCCACAATTGGTCCTTGTGTGTAGCGTATGTCTCCCGGTTTAACAAGAAGAAGTTCAAATCGCTTTGCGTAAATTGGTATAAACAGACTGATTACTTGTAGAAGCTCTTCTTTTGAAGTAATGGGATCAGGGAGAATTTTTATATTCATTCCTTCAATAGTGGCCATGAGATCATCAAGCTTATCCGGTGCGGTAATTACTGCAGGGATCATGTTGTTGATCGCTTCTTGAGTTAAATATCCTTGTTTTTTTCCCATATCAAGAATGGAGTTCAACCAATGATACTCCCTCCTGAACTCATCATCTATCAGAAGCTTAACTGTAGTTGATACTGCCTGGAGGGAATATGGCTTGGCATGCATCGCTGATACCACACCCTGCCTTACGAATTTGCACACTGATTTAGACAGGTAGCCAGAGATAATGACGATAGGTACTTTCTCATCTATCTCTCGTCGTATGATAGAAATCATTTCCAGGCCATCCATGCCTGGCATTCTTAAGCATGTCGTAATGAGGTCATAAGTTTTATCTTTCAGCTTTTTAAGGGCGTCAATAGCATCCTCGGCGGTATCGACATCTGTATAACCTGTTAATTTGAGAACCATTTTTAAACTCTCTCTTGGACCAAGCTCATCATCTACAACGAGAATCT
>CAYWLT010000014.1:0-20345 GCA_964459295.1 uncultured Thermodesulfobacteriota bacterium | reverse complement strand
GACGGTGGAAACCTAGGCGGCCTGTTTTATCTTCACCGCCGCCTGATTGCTTTCCGCCCTTTTAAGGGTGATGGTGACGGCGGCGCCCAAGATGAGCAGGACGCCGGCAAGAATGAAAGGAGCGCTGGATGTTCCCGTGCTTGGCGTGAGCATCTGGTATATCCGGCTCATAACGAAGCCGCCCACACCCCAGGCGGTAAACACCACACCATAGTTCAGGCCGAAGTTTTTCAGGCCCCAGAGATCCTTGGTTATGGAGGGAAAGAGTGAAAGATTGGTTCCGTAATTAAAGCCGATGAAGGTTGCCAGCAGCACCAGTATAAAGGCATTGTGAGATCCCATGACCACGATGCAGGCAAACATGAGCAGCGATTGGAAGAGCAGCATGATGATCAGGGTTGTGTTTCTCCCGATCTTGTCGGAAAGAACCCCGGCGATGATGCGCCCTCCGGCATTGCCGACGGCCATGATGGCGACGGCGACAAAGGCCGCCTCACCCATGCTTTTGCTTGCCAATTTCGCCACGCTGCTGATAACCATGAGACCCGCCCCCGCCCCGATAAAATAGATGAACCACAATTTCCAGAAGGTGACGGTCTTCATCATCTCGGAGGCGGTTTTATCATGCTGCACGACGGCCGGCTGCGCCTTTATATCCTTGCCCGGTGCGGGATTCAGCTGCGGGGTGTAGTCCTTGGGGGGATTGATCAGAAACAGCGACAGTCCGCAGACCACCACCAGGAACGACAGGCCGAAAAAGAGCATCGCCTTCTGCAGACCCCAGGCGCCGACCAGGTATTTGGAAAGGGGCGCGATGTAGAGCGACGCAAGTCCGAAGCCGGCAACCACCAGCCCTGCAATCAAACCGGTCTTCGCCGGAGGGAACCACTTAAGGGCGGGCGGAGTGGCTGAAGAATAGCCGAATCCGATGCCGGTACCCGCAAGCACGCCAAATCCAATCACCCATGCCGGATAGCTTGTTGTCGTGGAAATCCAGGTAAAGCCGATGCCCACCAGCAAACCGCCCAACAGCGCGGTAATTCGCGGCCCCAGCTTGTCCTGGCACCTGCCGGCAAGAATCATTGAAAAGGCAAAGACAAGGCAGCACACCGCGTAGGGATCATTGAGACACGACTGCTCCCAATTGAATGCGCCTTCACAGCGCGATTCAATGGATTTGGCAATTGCTTCCTTGAAAATGGACCAGGTGTAGAGGATGCCGAGCGCCAGGTTAATGCCCATGCCGGCAAAGGTAACCATCCACCCCTTATTTTTAACATCACTAGCTGACATACTGAAGACCTCCTATGAGGCATAATGGGAATGTGTTGCTATTGCCTTCCCTTGACCAGATCGTCAACCACCTTGGGTTCCGCAAGCGTCGTGGTATCCCCGAGATCATCGACCTCGCCGGCGGCGATCTTCTTCAGGATTCTTCTCATGATCTTTCCGCTGCGGGTCTTGGGAAGGCCGTCGGCGAAATGAATCTTGTCCGGCGTGGCAATGGGACCGATCTCCTTGCGCACGTGGTTTAACAGGTCCTTTTTCAGCTGATCGGTCTTCTCCACGCCGCTGTTCACGGTGACAAACGCGTAAATGCCCTGTCCCTTGATGTTGTGGGGGAATCCCACCACCGCCGCTTCCGCCACCGACGGATGGGAAACCAGCGCGCTTTCCACCTCGGCGGTGCCCATGCGGTGGCCTGACACGTTGATGACGTCGTCGAGCCGTCCCATCAGCCAGTAGTCGCCGTCTTTATCCAGCCTGGCGCCGTCGCCGGTGTAGTATTTGCCCGGGAACTGGATGAAGTAGGTGTCGCGGAAACGGTCGGGATCGCCGTAAACACCGCGCATCATGCCCGGCCACGGCCGTTCGATGCAGAGATAGCCGCCTTCGTTAACGTCGGCAGGTGTTCCATCTTCCCTGACCACAAGGGGCTTTACCCCGGGGAAGGGCCTGCCCGCGGAACCCGGCTTTACGTCTATGGCGCCGGGAAGCGGGGTGATAAGTATGCCGCCGGTCTCGGTCTGCCACCAGGTATCAACGATGGGGCACTTCCCGCCGCCGATCATGTTGTAATACCACATCCAGGCTTCCGGGTTGATGGGTTCGCCCACCGTTCCCAGAATGCGCAGGCTGCTTAAATCCTTGCCTTTCACCCACTCATCGCCTTCCTTGGCAATGGCCCGGATGGCAGTGGGGGCGGTGTAGAACTGGTTGACCTTGTATTTCTCGACTATTTGCCAGAACCGGTCGTACTTGGGGTAGCTGGGCACACCTTCAAACATGATGCTGGTGGCCCCGTTCGCGAGCGGCCCGTACACGATGTAGCTGTGGCCGGTGATCCATCCGATGTCCGCCGTGCACCAGAAGATATCCTCTTCCTTGTAATCGAAGATCCATTTGAAGGTCTGGTAGACATATACCAGGTAACCGCCGGTGGTATGCAAAACCCCTTTGGGCTTTCCGGTGCTGCCGCTGGTGTAAAGGATGAAGAGGGGATCCTCCGCGTCCATCTGCACCGGCTCGCACGTGGTATTCACGTCGGACGCGCCCATCTCTTCATGCCACCAGAAATCCTGGCCGGCCTTCATGGAAACCTGGCTGCCGGTGCGTTTAACCACGATGCAGGTCTTGACGGTGGGGCACTCTTCGACGGCCTTGTCGGCGCTTTTCTTCAGATCAATAACCTTGCCGGAACGGTAGCTTCCGTCGGAAGTGATTACCATGTTCGAGCCGCAGTCCTGAATGCGGTCGCGTAGGGCCTCGGCGCTGAAGCCGCCGAAGACGATGCTGTGGATGGCACCGATGCGGGTGCAGGCGAGCATGGCGATGGCCAGCTCCGGTATCATGGGCAGATAGATGGACACCCGGTCGCCCTTTTTAATCCCTTTCTTTTTTAACACATTGGCGAACTTGCACACCTCATCGTGCAGCTGCTGATAGGTAAAGGTTTTGCTGTCGCCCTCGGGCTCCCCTTCCCATATCAAGGCGGGCTTGTCCTTCCGGGTTGCCAGATTCCGGTCAAGGCAATTGTCCGACACGTTGAGCTTTCCGCCCCGGAACCATTCTACTTTGGCGTTTTTAAAGTCGCTGCTCTCCACCTTGTCCCACTTTTTGTACCAGTGCAGCTGCTCGGCGCACTCCGCCCAGAACCCCTCGGGATCATCAATGGATCGCTTATAGATCTTGTTGTATTCATCAACGCCCTTAACGTAGGCCGTTTTTTGAAGCGTCTCCGGAACCTTGAAGACCCTTCCCTCCAAACTGACTGAAGCTATGGTTTTTCCTTCTGCTGCCATAATGAACCTCCTTTGTATCGTTAAATGAGTGAACGTTCATTCATACACTTGAGCTTGAATTTTGTCAAGAAATTTTTAAGGTCACCGGGACTGCGCGGGATATGTCAGGATCAACGGCAGGTGAACAGAGGCGGACCATATAATTGGATACACGTTGCATTGGGTCCTGAAACATAAAGCGCAGATGATCTACGCCATAATGCGTGAGGATGTGTGTCTCATGGGGATGGGCTTTTTAAGCCACCGCCAGGGATCGACGCTTAAAAACCGGGTGGCGACATCAAAGGTGGAGCCGCCCCATACCTCCAAGGCCTGAAACCCCCACCTCATCCATATTTTTTCGCGATGGGGACATATCATCAGGATGCATGCGCGTTGCCAGGTCTGACCGATGGGCACCCCGCAAAGGGGCGTCGGTTACGGGGCGTTTGGGTATATCGGTGTTCATGGTCCTTTTTGATCGCTCCCGGACCATCTCCAGGTTCGTTCCGGCGCTTGTCACGGTTGATTGATTCGGGGCGGGGTCACTTCTTTTATCACCCGGGTTCCCTGCACCAGGGTTTGCACCAGCGCCCGTCCCTGCTCCAGATGATCGCCTTCGCCGCCCCGGTAATCCCGGTAGCAGATCATCTCTTCCTCCGCGGAGAGGAGCTGGTAACGCCGCATTCCGCTTTCCACCCGCTCCTCAAAGAAGATGCCCTCGCCCGCCTGTGAAAAAAACCGTCCCAGAACCCCGGGCGATCCCTGTGTCTTGGAGGTGTCACAGACATGGTCCCAGAAGAACAGGGGGGCCTCGGCCAACGTCTCTTCAAGCGTGGTGGATCGGTGGACCAGGTTCCTGACCGCCCTTTTTTCGGAGAGGGATGTTGCAAGCGAATCGGCGCTCAAGCGCCGGATGGTGCCCGGCAGGGCCCGGGCCGGGTCGGTGTCGCCTACCAGATCGACGAAGCCCGGGTAAAACCCGTTCTGACATACCGTGTCCGGCCGCTGGCATAAGAGGTATGCGATGACCGGCATGTTTTTGAAATAGTTCATCAGCCGGGGATAAAACGGCTTGTCCTTATGAACCGCATAGAGACATTCAACCCGGTGCATATCGACCGGGTCGAACGGCCGGCGGGCAATCACCGCGGCCACGGGCTCGATGATTTTCATTATTTCGGCTTCACGGGGAATGCCGTCCGGTTTAATCATGAAAAAGATCGGGGTTTGACGGTGGGGGAGGGTGGACATCATCTGGTTTTAATCACGTATTTTTCAATGATGCTGTTGAGCGGAACCGCGGGCGTTCCCTTTTTGTCCCGGTAGAGCAGAAGGTTTTCATAGTCCGACCGCCATACCAGGGTACCCGGCGCGATGATGCCCTTGCAACCCGGTTCCCGGCTGTCATACAGCCGATAGGTTCCGTCAACCGCGCCGGGGGAAGAATAGAAATGGTATTCGGATTCCACGTAGTCAAAAAAGCGGTGCTGTTCGGGAAAATCCCCCGGTTCAAACCAGAGCTTGATTTCCCGCTCTGCTTCCACGGCGTTTTCCGACGCGTGCACCGCATTGTCGATGAGGGTTTCATGGGCTACGTCGTAATCCATGTAGCCCAACTGCGCCCGCAGGGTTATGATGCCCTTTTCCTTGGCCAGCTGCTTGGCGTCCTTTGGCTTGGTCGGCCCGAAATATCCCTTTATCCGGTTCACGATATCAGCGGCTTCGTAGACAATGGCCACCACCCGTCTCTTCTCCGGCTGCGCCGGGTAATGCAGCTCCCCCATGATATAACGAAGAGTCGCCTCATAAAACGGCTTGCCGCGGATGTTGGTGTAGTGTTCCCGGGCCAATTCCTCGGTGACCCGCACCACCTTCAGGGCGGCGATGACCGGATTGTGCACCGCCGACACCCGCTCAACAATAAAGCCGGTGAGCGAGTAAAGGAGGGCGTCGGGTTTGATTAAAACAAGGGTCTGCTCCATGCCGCCGTGCTGCGCTTTCATATAAAGCATTGTGCGTATCCCGTTTGCCTGTGAAGGGCCTGCCGTCGGTCATAAACCGGCGGCGTTGTTGCAGCACCATTAGTATGTTGCAGGACGGTTGTCAAGAAAAAAGGGGATGGACAAATAGTGTGCGAAAACCTTCGCGGGCGCTCGGGGACCTTCCCTTAAGCACGATGTCGGGACATCGCTTCGCTTCAGATGGGAGAGGTTTCCTTCAGACCTTTTTTAAGGATTTCAAGCACCTTCCCGCCGGCTGCGTCAACCACCGGGATTACCTCGAACTGCATCAGACCGATGAAGCCGGCGAGGAGGGTGCCCAGCGACTCGGCGCTCGCGGCATTGACGATGTTAATAAATCCGCCCCGATCGCCCACCATCGAGTAACGGGCTATCACCTCCAATCCTTCCGGCGGGTTGGTGAAAAGCTCATTTTCCTTGTTTATCACCGTCTTCAGCATCATAGGGTTATACTTGCCTAGCAGGGCGAATAACATAATGATCCTCCTTCCGGTTGATAAAAAATGTGCGGCTGGCGTTCTGCTCCGAATCCCTTTTAAGCCCCCACCAGGGGAAAGACGGTCGTTTTAATAGAGTTCACCACCCGCTCCGCCTCTTTTTGCGCCCGTTCCTTTTCGCTGTCCTGAAGAACCAGCGGGGCATCCTCGGCAAGCGTTCCCGATTCGGCCTCCGGGCCGTACATCATGCCTCCCACCGCGCCAAGAAAGATATCCTCAGGTGTCAGCCGGTTCATAATCGCCCAGACCAGCGTCCAGGTGCGGGCTGAAACGTAAATGTTGTACCCCCCCCCTCCCAAGGCGAGCACCCTCGGGGAGAGATCGGAAATGACCTGGGCCGCCCTGCATATGGGGTGATTGCTCATGTTCAGGTGAACCAGGGGATCGGCATGGTGGGCGTCGGCGCCGAAAATCGCCACCGTCACATCGGGGGCGAATCGCTGCAGGAGCGGCGGCACGATTTGCGAGAATGCGTACAGATAGATCTCGTCGTCGCTCCCCTGAAGCAGGGGCACATTAATGTTATAGCCTTGTCCGGCGCCGTCCCCGATTTCCGATTCAAACCCGGACCAGGGATACAGGCTTTTGCCGCTTTCATGAAAGGATATTTTTAGTACCCGGCCGTCACGGTAAAAGGCGTCCTGTATGCCGTTTCCGTGATGGGCATCAAGATCGATGTACGCAACCTTGAGGCCCTGCCGCAGAAAATAGGCAATGGCAATGCCGGCGTCGTTGACATAGCAGAAGCCTTCCGCGTGACTTCTTCCGGCATGATGAAACCCCCCGAATACGTTAAGCGCCAGGCTATAATCCCCGCGCAGGAGCATCTCAGCCCCGCCATAGGTTGCGCCGGCCGCAAGGGTTACGAGGTCATAGAGGCCCTCAAAGACGGGGTTTTCATCAGTGCCCAGTCCGCAGCCCAGCATCTCAAAGCGGAAGGTATCGGCGCTGGCGGCCTGCAGCAGGTGCAGATATTCGTCGCTATGGAACAGGGTGAGCTTGTCAAAACCGAGCGGTTCGGGCCGAACAATTTCTATCCAGGGGTGATCAAGCAATCCATACCGGTGGCAGAGTTCATAGACGATTTTGGCACGCGAGGTCTTAAACGGATGCAGGGGCCCCAGCTCATACTGGGAAAAAACCTCCGAATAGAAAAAAGCCGATTTCATGCTGTTTCTATGTAGAGCAGAGAAGTGATTTTAATGCGGCGTTTCGGCTCATGCGACAGGCTGCACTATAAATGTGATACATGGCGTTGTCAAGGTTAAACCGCCCTTCATGGCGTCAGCGCGGAAGCGGCGGCGGCGCAAAGGAACGCTTGACAAAATCCAATCAATTGTGCTAGCCATTATTCATGTAACTGTACTGATTTATTACAATTAGTAGCGCACTTAACAAGGGGGGTAAGGCATGGCACATGACGCTACGAGGATGAAGGACTGGCAGATTTCGGAAGCGGCTGAGAAAAATATGCCAACCCCGGCGCAGTGGGGCGAAAAGCTCTCCCTGCACAAGGATGAAATTATTCCCATGGGCCGGCTGGCCAAGCTGGATTTTTTGAAAATTATCGAACGCCTCAAGGAAAAACCGGACGGCAAGTATATCGAAGTAACGGCGGTTACCCCCACCCCGCTGGGAGAGGGGAAAAGCACCACCTCGGTCGGGATCATCGAGGGACTGGGCAAACGCGGCAAGAATGTTGGCGGTTGCCTGCGCCAGCCTTCCGGAGGCCCCACCATGAATGTTAAAGGGACTGCTGCGGGCGGCGGGAATGCATTGATCATTCCCATGACCGAATTTTCCCTGGGGCTTACCGGGGACATCAATGACATGAGCAATGCCCATAACCTGGCCATGGTTGCGCTAACCGCACGGATGCAGCACGAAAGAAACTATAATGATGAGCAACTGCAGCGGCTTACCGGCATGCGCCGGCTGGATATCGACCCCACCCGCATAGAGATGGGCTGGGTGATGGATTTTTGCGCGCAGAGTTTAAGAAATATAATTATCGGTCTGGGGGGCCGGTCCGACGGCTTCCTCATGCAGAGCAGGTTCGGCATCACCGTGAGCTCGGAATGCATGGCCATCCTGTCCATCGCCAAGGATCTTGCCGATCTGCGCGAGCGGCTCAACCGGATCACCGTGGCCTTTGATAAGAACGGCAAGCCGGTAACCACCGGTGATCTGGAGGTGGGGGGGGCCATGGCCGCCTGGATGCGCAATACGATTAATCCCACGCTGATGAGCACAACCGAGTACCAGCCGTGCATGGTTCATGCGGGGCCGTTTGCCAACATTGCCGTCGGCCAGTCCTCCATTATCGCCGACCGAATCGGCCTCAAGCTGTTTGACTATCATGTAACCGAAAGCGGCTTCGCCGCGGACATCGGATTTGAAAAGTTCTGGAACGTCAAGTGCCGTTGCAGCGGTTTAAAGCCCCATGTCTCCGTGCTGACCACCACCATCCGTGCCCTCAAGATGCACGGGGGTGGACCGAAGGTGGTGGCGGGCATTGCCCTGCCGGATGAGTACACCAAGGAAAACCTGGGACTGCTTGAAAAAGGTTTGCCCAACATGGTGCACCACATCAACACCATCCGCAAGTCAGGCATGAACCCGGTTGTGTGCATCAACTCGTTTCACACCGACACCAAAGAAGAAGTCGCCATGGTAAAAAAGGCCGCCGAGGCTGCCGGCGCGCGCTGCGCCAGTTCAACCCACTGGGCGCAGGGAGGCGAAGGCGCGCTGGAGCTTGCCGACGCGGTGATCGAGGCCTGCGAAGAACAAGGAACATTTCAGTACCTCTACCCCCTGGAGATGAAGCTGCGGGAGCGCGTCCGGACCATCGCGCAGGAGGTCTACGGGGCGGATGGCGTTTCCTGGTCCCCCGAGGCCGATCAGAAGGCCAAGATGCTGGAAAACGACCCCCAGTTCAATGATTACGCGACCATGATGGTTAAAACCCACCTGAGCCTGACCCATGACCCCGCCCTGAAAGGCGTTCCCAAAGGCTGGACCCTGCCCATACGCGATGTCCTGATCTATTCGGGCGCCAAGTTTTTGTGCCCCCTGGCGGGCGCCATCAGCCTCATGCCGGGCACCAGCTCCAATCCGGCGTTCAGAAGGGTCGACATTGACGTCAGGACGGGCAGGGTTTCCGGACTTTTTTAAAGCACCCCGGATATCCTTTCGGAAACATCCCGCGCGACGCGAGAAACCGGTTCCGCAGATTAAGCGGATGCGTTTTTAAAAAACCATGGTAACCAAAGAATGCGACCGAACGCAGAATTATGGAAACCGTCACTGTACATTTTCTGCCTCCCGATAAAAGAGTAAGTGCGGCCCCGGGCGATATTCTGCTCGACGTCGCCATGAACGCGGGTGTTCATATAAATGCGGCCTGCGGCGGGGAGGGGGTCTGCGGCAAGTGCCGCGTTGTCATCACCTCCGGAGAGGTGAGTTGCCGGGAGTCGAGCATGCTCACGGCCGAGGAGATAGGCAAGGGGTACCGGCTGGCATGTCAGTCCCGGCTGGTGGGGGACGTAGAGGTCTTCGTGCCCGAAGAGGTTCCGGCGGAGAAAGAAGCCGTGCAGGGGCCCCGCCTCCGGGTTCCCGACGGCAGGCATGCGGTTTCCCAGGAAATTGAGGGGCTGGCGGGCGGGGCCTGGTATAATCCCGCCCTTAAAAAATTTTTCGTGGAGCTTGATCCGCCGAGCTTGAGCGATAATGTAAGCGACCTCTCGCGATTGCTGCGGGCGCTCAAAAAACAGCACGACCTGGAGCATGTATCAATCGATTTTCTCCTGCTGAAGCGGCTCTCGCGCGCGTTGCGGGACGCCGGATGGAAAGTAACCGTCACCGTGGTGCAGACCAGGATGGAATCGCAGCTGGGCGAGCACCAGCTGCGCGGCTCGAGGCGCCCCAGGCTTATATGCGTCGATCCGGGAGACACGACCCGCGAGCACTACTCCATCGTAATGGACATCGGGACGACTTCCCTCTGGGGCCAGCTCATTGATCTGCACGGCAGAAAAATCCTGGCGGAGGCATCCGCTTATAATCCCCAGATAAAATTTGGCGATGATGTCATAAGCCGCATTGTCTACTCGCAGAAACCCGGGGCGCTTGCCGCGCTGCAGCAGGAGGCGGTAGCAGCTTTGAACGATGTCATACGCGAGCTGGTTGAAAAAGCCGGCGTTAAAAAAGAACGCATCTCCCACGTTGCCGCCGCGGGCAACACGGTGATGACCCACCTGCTGGTCGGGCTTGACCCCAAATATATCAGGGAGGCGCCCTACGTTCCGGTCGCTAATTTTATTCCCCCGGTGCGGGCGGTGCAGCTTGGCCTTAATGTTCCCGATCACGTCTATCTCTACACCTTCCCTTCGGTGGCCAGCTACGTGGGCGGCGATATCGTGTCGGGTGTTTTGAGCTCCGGTCTCTACCAGCGAAAGGAGCTTGCCCTTTATATTGATATCGGCACCAACGGGGAAATTGTGGTGGGAAACGACGAATGGCTGATGACCGCCTCCTGTTCGGCCGGCCCCGCCTTTGAGGGCGGCGGCCTCAAGTGCGGCATGCGCGCGGCCGCGGGAGCCATTGAAAAATTTCACATTAACCCGGCCACGCTCGAACCGATGATCATGACCATCGGCCGGGTCAAGCCGAAAGGCATTTGCGGATCGGGGGCGATAAACATTATGGCGGAATTCCTGGAAACCGGCGTCATCGCCCGGAACGGCAAGCTTGACTCCGCCTGCAAAACACGGCGCATCAGGGAAGGACCCGACGGGTTGGAATACGTGCTCGCCTACAAGGAGGAGACCGGCGCGGGAAAGGATGTGGTCATAACCGAGGCGGATATGGAGAACCTCATACGGGCCAAGGCGGCCATGTTTGCCGGGTATCAGTGCCTGCTGGCAAAAGTGGACCTGACCTTCAAGGACCTGAACCGGGTCATCATTGCCGGGGCGTTCGGCGACTACATTGATCTGGAGAAGGCCATCACCATCGGGCTGCTGCCGGAACTGCCCCATGACCGCTATATTTTTATCGGCAACGGCTCCCTGCTCGGCGCGCGGCTCATCTCGCTTTCCAATGAACTGCTGGATGACGCTGAGCGCATTGCCCGAAAAATGACCAATGTTGAGCTGAGCGAAGACCGTTCATTCATGGATAAGTACCTGGCAGCCATGTTTCTTCCCCACACTGATGCAACCCTCTTTTCCGCAGTGAGCGCGAGACTGTCCGCCGCCAAGAAGATATGCTGAGGGTATCCCCGGGGATGGGGGATGGTGAGGGGCAGGTTGTGGAAAAAGCAGTTTTCCTCATGCTGTTCAAAGGCTCAAAGGGGAGGGGCTTTTGACGTCACAACCCTGTGTCTTTACGCTTACGGCACGACCCGGTGCCTTACGACTTAAACCGCGGACAGGCAGCTTTGCAGAGGCTTCGACACGGGCTGTTGCCATGCGGGCCTGTCCGGACAAGGTTAGAGAGTTGCTGCCGTTCTACAGGTTCCGAAGCATGTTGTTGCGGCTATAAAAGCCCCCTTACCCTGCGCCCGTATTAAAAATTTTGCATTGTGGCGTCAAAAGCCCCTTACTTTTGAGCCACAGATCAGATGGGTGTTTTTCAACAATCTGCCAGGGATGTGTTGCATGAGCAAGGTTATCGCCGTTACCGGCAAGGGGGGCACGGGCAAGACCACGCTTGCGGGACTGATTATCCGGTATCTGCGCGAAACCGGCCGCACGCCGATTCTGGCGGTTGACGCGGATCCCGATTCCAACCTGCCGCAGGCCATCGGTCTGGGCGGCGAAAAAAGCATCGGCACCATCGGCAGGGCGCGGCAGGATTTTTTTGCCGGCCGGGGGGCGGTTCCGGCGGGCGTGCCCAAACAAGCCTATCTGGAACTGCGCCTGAACGAGGTGCTGATTGAGACGGCGGACATCGATCTGCTGGTGATGGGCCGGCCGGAAGGCGCGGGATGTTACTGTTATATCAACAATGTGTTGCGTCACTTTCTCGAATCGCTGGGCGGGAATTATCCCTGGGTGGTGATAGACAACGAGGCGGGATTGGAGCATCTGAGCAGACGCACCGCGCAGCGGGTCGATGTGCTGCTGGTGGTTTCCGACTACTCGATGAACGGCCTTCGCGCGGCGGGGAGGATTCGTGAACTTTCGGAAGAGCTGGAGCTGGAGATCGGCCGGCGCTTTCTGGTGATCAACCGGGTGCCGGGCGAGCTGAGCGGGGCGTTCAGGCTGCAGGCTGAGCAGCAGGGCCTCAGCCTCCTGGGAGTGATCCCGGTTGACCAAAGCATCGGCGAGGGCGATCTGGCGGGGAGGGCGGTGATTGACCTGCCCGATGACAACCCGGCGGTCAGGGCGGTGCATGACTTGATGCAAACGATGATTGTGGCCGCTTAAGCGCGATGACAGGGGGGACGATGACGGCAAAACTGATTAACGGCAACGAGATTGCGCAGCAGATCCGGGAAGAGCTGAAGCGGGAAGTTGCCGCCATGCAGAAAACGCACAATGCGGTGCCGGGGCTGGTTACCATTCTGGTGGGAGACAATCCCGCGTCGGTGAGCTACGTTACCGCCAAGCAGAAAACCTCCCATGAGCTTAATTTTTATTCCATTCAGGACAACCAGCCGGCCGACACAAGCGAAGAAAAACTGCTCACGCTGATTGACGCCTATAACCGGGACGACAGAATTCACGGCATCCTGGTGCAGCTTCCCCTGCCCGGGCACATTGATGAAAAAAAGGTGTTGAACGCCATTGACCCGGACAAGGATGTTGACGGATTTCATCCGGTCAACGTCGGCCGCCTGATGATCGGCGGGAAGGAGGCCAGGTTTCTGCCCTGCACCCCCGCCGGCATCCAGGAGCTGATTGTGAGGTCGGGATTTACCACCGACGGCGCCGAGGTGGTGGTGGTGGGACGGTCCAATATCGTGGGCAAGCCCATTGCCAACATTTTGCTGCAGAAAGAAGAGGGGGCAAACGCCACGGTCACGGTGATACATACCCGGACCAGGGATATGGCCATGCATTGCCGGCGGGCGGACATCCTGATTGTCGCGGCCGGGGTCCCGGGCCTGGTCAAGCCGGAATGGATAAAACCCGGCGCGTGTGTTATTGATGTGGGGGTAAACCGGGTGGGGGAGAAGATCAGCGAAAAGACCGGCAAAAAAGTGGCCATCCTCAAGGGGGATGTTGATTTTGACGCGGCGAAGGAGATCGCCGGCGCCATCACCCCGGTGCCCGGGGGTGTGGGCCCCATGACCATAACCATGCTGATGAAGAATACGGTGAAGGCGGCAAAGTACGCGCTCGATATCCCGTAAGCCCGTTTTGCACAGGAGGTATTGCATGGCAGTTACCATTGCACCGCAAAAATATTCCGGCAGGGTCCGGCCGATGGTTATCGGCTCTGGCGTAAAAGCATTCACCGCCGGCGGCGATACGGCTTATCCCTTTTTTACCTTTGAGGGAAAGATGCCCCATGCGCCCCGGATCGGGATACAGGTGCCGGACTGTGTCCCGGATGACTGGGCGGATGTCTGTCTGGAGCCGTACCGGGACGTGCTCGACGATCCGGTGGCCTGGGCCAGGAAAGCGCAGAACGAGTACGGGGCTGATTTTATCCAGCTCTGGCTCAAGAGCACCGACCCCAACGGCCTCAACCGCAGCGCCGCGGATGCCGCGCGCACCGCACAGCAAGTGGCCGGGGCCATCGAGGTGCCGCTCTTGGTCTGGGGCTGCGCCAACGGGTCCAAGGATGCGGAGGTGCTGAGCAAGGTGGCCGAGGTGTGTGCCGGTAAGGACCTGATGATCGGCCCGGTGTGCGAGGACAACCACCGGCAGCTGGGCGCCCAGGCGCTGGCGTACAACCTGACCGTGGTTGCCAACAGCCCCATCGACATCAACCTGGCCAAGCAGCTTAACATCCTGCTCAACAATCTCGGCGTTCCCCTTGACAAAATCATCATTGACCCTACCACCGGCGGCCTCGGCTACGGGATTGAGTACACCTTTTCAGTGATGGAACGGATACGCCAGGCAGCGCTGACCCAGGACGATGACAAGCTGCAGTGCCCCTTTATGAGCAACCTCGCCGACGAGGTATGGAAATGCAAAGAGGCAAAACTGCCCACCGACGCTAAAATGGGGGATGCGGTTATACGGGGCGTGCTCATGGAAGCCATAACCGCCGTCACCCTGCTCACCGCCGGCGCGGAGCTGCTGGTCATGCGCCACCCCGAGGCCATCCGCCGGGTGCGGGAGTATATTGCCGAGCTCGGGGGATTTGCGCCGCCGGCACCGGCGCGGGCGAAGGCCGCCCCGGTGAAAAAGGAGTCCGCCGCCGCACCCGGAGCTGCCGCCGGGATTGGGTCGGCGGTCATGACGTCGCTCCGGGAAGGCGCGCGCTGCAAAGTCATGCAATGCGTGGACACGCCGTCGGAACTCGCACCGGGATGCGCGATGGCGCTCATCAAGATCATTGCCGATGACGAGGCCGCCGGAGATGATCTGGTCTTGAGGGCGGTGGACCAATCCGCGGCTGAAACGACGCCGGTTGAGCCGGCCGCTTCCGCAGCCCAAGAGACGAAGCGGGAAGAAGCGCCGCAGACCGCTTTTCAGCCGGCGTCGACCTGGTCGCCGATCGAGGACCCGACGGCGGGATACCGCTATCACCTTGAGGAAAAGAAGGATTTTGCCGGCCGGCCGGTCCAGCTGATTGAGAACAACTATGAAGCGGGTCAGGCGGAGGGAAAGGGCGACTGGCGCGCCAAGTTTACCGACAAGCAAGAAATGATTCAGCAGGTGAAGACCGAGCTTCACTACTGGTACGGCGAGGGATACGGCAGCGAACGGCGCAAGAAGCCGGCATAGGGAAAGATCAACCCCTTTGCAAGGAGGAGCATCGTGTCTAAAATTATCGCATCCGCTGCCATTCGGGGGGCGCACAAGATTGCCCACCGGGTGGAGAAAAAATACGCCGAGGCGCTCGCCCGGTACGGGCCCTCCCGGCAGATCGGATTTCCGGACACGGCCTATTACCTGCCCATTATCTACTCGATGCTGGGCATTGCGGTGAAGAATCTGGGAGACTGCCAGCCGGTGTTCCGGCGGAGCCGGGCGCTGCTGCCGCCGCTGGTGAGGGAAACGCACCACCTTCCCTACCTCGCGCCCGCCCTGGACGCGGGGATGGCCACGCTCTTTTACGAAGAGGTGGAGGAGGCGATCCGCTATTTGGAGCAACCCGATTTTTATCTCACCGGGGAAGATGTGTCGGACAGCAATATCTGGCTGGGCGCGGCCAACGATGTTATTTTACGAAAGCGGGGGGTTGAATTTGTGGATGGAAGCGCGCCCGGATTCGCCGCGGTGGTGGGCGCGGCCCCGGACAAGGAGACCGCGGCGAAAATCGCCCATGAACTTCAGCTCAAAAACCTTTATGTGTTCATGGCCTCGCACAGTAACGGCACTAGATTTTCCGAGCAGCTGGTGGAAGCCGGCGTGCAGATCGGCTGGAACACCAGGCTGGTTTCCTTCGGCCCCGACATTTCGGCGGCGGTGTTTGCGCTGGGATTTGCCTCGCGCGCGGCCATGGCCTTCGGCAACATCAAGCCGGGGGATTTCAGGAAAAACCTCATCTACAACAAGGACCGTATCTTTGCCTTTGTGCTCGCCCTGGGCTTTGTTTCCGACGAATGGTATGCCAACGCCGCCGGCTGCATTAATTACGGCTTCCCGGTCATTGCCGACACCCCCATACCCGAGGTGCTGCCCACCGGGATTTGCACCTATGAGCACGTGGTCGCCAATGTCCCGCACGACCAGATGGTGGCGCGGGCCGTCGAAATCCGCGGCCTCAAGGTCACCGTCGCCGAGGTCCCCATCCCCGTTGCCTACGGACCCGCTTTCGAGGGAGAGCGGGTGCGCGGCGATGACATTTACCTTGAATGCGGCGGGGGAAGGACGCAGATGATCGAGATCTCTGAGATGAAGGACATGTCGGAGGTGGAGGACGGCAAGATCGAGCTGGTGGGAAAGGATATTACCGACGTTCCCCCCAACAGCCGGCTGCCGCTGGCCATATTCGTTCAGATTGCCGGCCGCCGGATGCAGGAGGATTTCCTTCCCATCCTGGAGCGCCAGATTCACCACCTGATCAACTATGCCCAGGGATTGATGCATATCGGGCAGCGCGACATTGCCTGGGTCAGGATAGCCAAACAGGCGGTGGATAAAGGGCTGACCCTCAAGGATATCGGCAGGATAATCCACGCCATGTTTCACAAGGATTTCGGCGCCATCCTGGACAAGGTGCAGATCACCCTTTACACCGAGGAGGACAGGGTGCAGGAGATCACCCGCAAGGCGCGGGAGACCTTTAAAATCCGCGATGAACGCATTGCCGGCATGACCGACGAGGACGAGCGGATTTATTATTCCTGCACCCTCTGCCAGTCATTCGCCCCCGCGCACGTCTGTGTGGTCACCCCGGAGCGGACCGGGCTGTGCGGCGACTACAACTGGCTGGACTGCAAGGCCGCCAATGAAATCAATCCCACCGGACCCAACCAGCCCATTGAAAAGGGAGAGGTGCTTGATGATACCCTGGGGACGTGGGCCGGGGTCAACGCTTTTGTCAAAAAAGCTTCACGGGGCAAAGTGGAACACGTGAATGCCTATTGCATTATGTCGAACCCCATGACCTCCTGCGGCTGCTTTGAATGTATTGCCGCCTACCTGGACAAGTGCAACGGGGTGATGACGGTTGACCGGGACTTCAAAGGCGAAACCACGCCCTGCGGCATGAAATTCACCACCCTGGCCGGATCGGTGGGCGGCGGCAATCAGACTCCCGGATTTGTGGGACACAGCAAGCACTATATCGGTTCAAAAAAATTCCTGCGCGGCGAAGGTGGAATCAAGCGGCTGGTATGGCTGCCCAGACACCTCAAGGAAGAGCTGCGCGGCAGGATCGACGAACAGGGCAGGCGGCTGGGGGTGGAAAACCTGGCGGACCGGATTGCCGATGAAATGGTGGGGGTGACCCAGGAGGAGATCCTTCCCTTCCTCAAGGAGAAGCAGCATCCCGCCCTGGAGATGGAGCCGATGATTTGATGTGTTCGTGCTTTGACGCTGCTCCCGCAGGCGGTTGAAAGACACCCGTCCGCTTCGCGGCGTCAAAGGCCCCTCCCCTTTGGGCCACAAGCCAGTTAGCAGGCCTTTGAACAGCCTGAGAAAACCATTATTTCAACCGCCTGCCAGTGTGCGCAGGGAAGGGCCGCCCCACCCGCTCAGGAGGTAATCATGGCGCTTACCGGTATTGAAATTTTTAAATTACTCCCCAAAACCAACTGCCAGGAATGCGGGGTTCCCACCTGCATGGCATTCGCGGTGAAGCTGGCGGCGGGGCAGGCGGAGCTGGATGCCTGCCCCTATGTCAGCAAGGAGGCGCGGGCGAAGCTGGAAGAGGCCTCCGCGCCGCCCATTCGCGTGGTGGTGATCGGATCCGGGGAAGACGCCCTGAAGGTCGGCGGCGAGACAGTGATGTTCCGGCACGAAAAAACCTTTGTCAACGGGCCGGGCATCGGTCTTCTGGTCACCGATGCCATGAGCGACGGCGAGCTGCAGGCCAGGCTCAAAAGGTTCAAAGAGCTCGAGTACGAGCGGGTCGGGCTTCGTTTGAAGGCGGACATCGTGGCGGTGAAGGACGCCTCGGGGGACGGCCGCACGTTTGCCGGGGCGGTGGAAAAGGTGAAACAGGCGGGGATCACGAACCTGGTGGTGATGAGCGACAGAAGCGATGTCCTCAAAGCGGGGGTGCAGGCGGCCGCCGATTGCCGTCCGCTGATCTATGCGGCGACCGACGGAAACCTCGAGGAGCTGGGCCGGCTGGCCCTCGAGCATAACTGCCCGCTGGCGGTGAAGGGAAACGGCCTGGAGGAGGTGGCGGCCATGACCGCCCGGCTCACCGAAATGAAGATCAAGGATATCGTAGTGGACACCGGGGCCAGAAAGCTGAACCGGGCCTTTCAGGACCACATCCTCATGCGCCGGGCCGCGCTGATCGACCGGTTCCGCCCCCTGGGGTTTCCCACCATCGTATTTCCCTGCGAGATGACCGACGATCCCGTCCAGGAGGCGCTTATCGCCTCGACCTTCGTGCCCAAGTACGGCGGCATCATCATTCTGTCAGAGGTTGAAGGGCACAATCTTTTCCCGCTGGCGCTGCAGCGGATGAACATCTATACCGACCCGCAGCGGCCCATGGCCACCACCGAAGGGATTTACGAGATCAACAATCCCGATGAAAACTCGCCGGTGCTGATTACCTGCAATTTCTCCCTCACCTATTTTATCGTCTCGGGTGAGGTGGAATCCAGCCGGGTTCCCGCCTGGCTGCTGATCAAGGACACCGAGGGCCTGTCGGTGCTCACCGCCTGGGCGGCGGGAAAGTTTGTGGCTGATGCCATCGCCCCGTTTGTGAAAAAATGCGGGATCGAGGGCAAGATAAAACATCGGAAGCTTATTATACCGGGCGCGGCAGCCACCATAAGCGGCGAGCTGGATGAGGAGCTGAAGGACTGGGAGATCCGGATCGGCCCGCGCGAGGCCGCCCACATCACGCCGTTCCTGAAGAACCTGGCATCGGGAAAGCAGTAGCTTCGCTCGCTGACAGTGCGGGAGAGCCGGAAAGGTCGGGGGGTGAAATTAACGAGCGGCACTGGTCGGACTTATTTTCGTGACCACATTCTGAAAGGGGGGACAATCCATGATCATAGCCATCGCCGAGAGCATTAACATCATGTCCAGGACCATCGGGCCGGCCATGCGGGACAAAAACCCCAGGCCCATCCAGGAAATGGCAGTGGCTGAGGCCGCGGCCGGCGCGCAGTTTCTGGATGTCAACATCGGGCCCGCCCGCAAGGGCGGCGCCGAGATGATGGAGTGGCTGGTCACAACTATCCACGAGGTGGTGGATCTGCCCCTCTCGCTTGACACCACCAATCTCGAGGCCATGGAGGCCGGCCTGAAGGCTCACAAAAAAGGCGGCCGTCCCCTGGTCAATTCCGTTTCCTGCCAGCGCGACCGCATTGATCCGGGTCTCGACCTGGTTAAAAAATACGGCGCGCTCATGGTGGGGCTGCTCTGGGGAACCGACGGCATGCCCCGCGACGTGAATGAACGGGCGTCCCTGGCGGTGGATCTTATCATCAAGGCGAATGAGAAGGGGATTCCCAATGAGGACATATTCATTGACCCCATCGCCACCCCGGTCAGCGGGGAGATAAACCAGGTGAAGGCCTGCGTGGAGTTTATGGGCATGCTGCAGGATTTGGGTCCCGGCTGCAAATCGACGGTGGGGCTGTCCAACGTCTCCAACGGCGTGCCCGATGGGCTGCGCCCCTTTCTGAACCGTCCCTACCTCCTGATGCTGCAGGCACGGGGGCTGTACTCGGCGATAGTGGATGCCTACGACAAGGAGATTATGGCCCTCTGTAAAGGCGAGATGCCGGGGCTGAGCGAGCTGGTTGCGAAGCTGATGGACGGGCAGGCGGTTGACATGGCCGGCCTTGCGGAAAAAGAGAAACAGTATGTAAAATCGGTGAAGGTACTGCAGGGGCAGGTTTTGTTCTCCAACGCCTGGCTGGAGACCTAGCGCGGGCGATTCTTCTGCCGATCGTTAAAGGAGAGACCGTATGCAGACGGTGTATGAATTGGCCCGGGGACCGCTGGTGTGGGTCTCGGCGCTTATTTTTGTGTGCGGCATTACCGTGCGCGCCCTGCAGTTCTTGTTCGTGACCAGCAGAAAGGAGCGCGCCTTTTGCCCCGCCCGCCCCGCAGATGAAGCGCCCCCCGCCGCGATGGGCGATGAGAAAAAGATAAACATGATCGTGAGATTTCAGAACACGCTGCTCGGAAGGAACCCGGTCATGGCCATCGTCACCGTGGTGTTCCACAGCGCCCTTTTCATCGCCCCCCTTCTCGCCCTCGGCCACAGCCTGCTCATCTACGAATCCTGGGGGATCTCGCTCCCCCGCCTGCCCGACCGGTTGATTGACGTTTTAACCATAATCCTTCTGGCATGCGCCTTTTTTTTTCTCATGCGCCGACTGGTGATTCCCCGGGTGCGGTCCATATCCGGGGTTCAAGATTACCTGGTGCTCTTTCTGACCGCCTTTCCTTTTCTCACCGGCTTCTTTGCCTATCACCAATGGTTCGCGTACAAGACGGCGCTTACCCTGCACATGCTCGCGGGCGAGACCATGCTCATCGCCATACCCTTCAGCAAGATCGGGCACCTGGTGTTTTTCTTTTTCGGGAGAGGTCTCATGGGGGGCGAATACGGTTTCTGGCGGGGCAACCGAACCTGGTCGCAGTAGGCGGGGAAAGGAAACGCGATGCCTGAACATAAACGCGGGCCGGTGGACGAGGGAAAAATCAGGGAGCTGCTCGGGCGGAAGAAAGGCCGGATGAAGCTCTGCCTCACCGCCTGCGCGAGCTGCGGCC
>CAYWLT010000013.1:0-20539 GCA_964459295.1 uncultured Thermodesulfobacteriota bacterium | reverse complement strand
AAAAGATATCCATGCCCTGGGCAACCGAAGAAGAGATGGATGAAGCGATCAAGTTTGAGGCGGAACAATACATACCCTTCGATCTTGATGAAGTGAACATCGACTATCAGATTCTTGCCGTCGAGGAGGGGAAGGCCGATCACATGTCGGTGATGCTGGTGGCCGCCAAGAAGGTGATGATCAGCGATTATGTGAAAGTGCTCACCGATGCCGGGCTGAACCCGGTCATTCTGGACATCGATGTCTTTGCCCTGGAGAATGCCTTCGAAATGAATTACCAGACCGAGGATTCCCAGGCGGTTGCCCTGATTGATATCGGGGCCAGTACCATCAATATTAATATTGTCAAGGCGGGGCTTTCCGCGTTCACCCGCGATATTTTCCTGGGGGGAAACCAGATTACCGAGGAGATCCAAAAACATTTCGGCATTAGCTTTGATGAAGCGGAGACGCTCAAAACCAGCGGCGATATCAACAACCCCGAGTTCGGGGGAAAAGAGATTGTGAAAAAGGTGTGTGACTCCATGGTTGCCGAAATCCATAAGTCGCTCGATTTTTACAGCTCGACCACCTACGAGCAGATTGCCCGAGTCTATTTAAGCGGGGGGTGCGCGAAGATACCGTTTCTGCGGGAAAGCATCGAAGAAAAGCTGAGCATCGCCACCGAGGTTATCGACTGCATGAGGACCATAAGCTATGACCAGAATGTCTTTGACCCGGATTATATTAAAGCCATAACCCCCTTGGCCTCCGTCGGCGTTGGGCTAGCCCTGAGGAGATTAGGTGACTGATGATTAAAATCAATCTGCTGCCGTATCGTGACATACTAAAAAAAAAGAGCACCTTTAATCACGTGTTCATCGGCGTTGCAACGCTGGCGGGCACGCTGCTTGTGGTCTTGCTCGTCAATCTTCTGATCACCGGCCGCATCAGCGCCGTCGAGCGCGAGACGGTGCGGGTGGAGGGCGAGATTGCCCAGAACAAGAAGATTGTCGAGGAAATAGAAAAGTTGAAGGCGGAAAAAGAGCTCTACCGGAAACAGCTCGAGGTGATTGAAAACCTGAAAAAGGGCGCCAAGGGCCCGGTGCTGCTGCTTGACCGACTGGCCGGCAGCATGCCGGATAAGACGTGGCTCTTGAGCCTCAAACAACAGGGGGGCAACCTCGAGATCGTCGGCGCGGCGCTCGACAACCGTTCCATACCCATCTTCATGTCCCGGCTCAAGGCGACAAAATATTTTGAAAAAGTAGACCTGGTTACCACCGAGATGAAGCTATCCAAGGCGAGCAAAAACAAAAGTGGAACCAAGATAAATGTGTTTACACTTACCTGTTCCGTACCGGTCAGCTAGGCGGGCAAGGACGAACGTATGGCGAAAATTAATATTGATCCCATCATTAGGTTACCCCAGCTTCAAAAAATAGGAATACTCTGCGGGGCGGTGGCGCTCATCCTGGGGCTCTACTGGTTTCTGGTATACCGCGACTATTCCGCGAAGCTGGAAGCCAGGCAGTCCATCCTCACCAAAAGGCAGCAGGAGCTCAATGAGCAGATGGTTATCCTGGCCGACCTGCCCAAGTTCAGGCAGGAAACCGCGGAGATGAAGGGGAAGCGGCAAAAGGCCCTGGAGCAGCTCCCCAACCAGAAGGATATCGACAAGCTGCTGGACGACATCTCATCCCTGGCCATCGAATCCGGCCTGGAAATACTCCTCTTCAAGCCGCAGCAGGAAGCGAAAAGGAATTTCTACGCGGAGATTCCCGTCGAACTGAAGCTCTCCGGGGGCTATCACGACCTGGCGCTCTTTTATGACAAAATTGCCAGCCTGCCCCGGATCGTCAATATTTCCGATATGCTGCTCGAAAAGCCGCAGGAAGTGGACGGGAGGAACATTCTCCAGGCGTCCTGCACGGCAAAAACCTATAAATTTATAGAAGAGAAGCCCGGTGAACAGGATAAACAGGACAAGAAAAAGAAAAAGTAGGGAGACGTTCTGGGCGGTGCTGTTTTTTAATGCAGCGTTCCTCAGCGCGTTGTTCGGGTGCGGCGAACCGGCGAAGCCCCCGGCGCCGAAGCAGCCGGAAGCCGCCCAGAAGGCACCGAAGGTGAAGCCGGCGGTTACCGCTGCCGCGGACGAGAAAAAGGCGCCCCCCGAGGCGGCCGATTATCACTATGACCCCATGGGCAAGATAGATCCGTTTGTGCCTCTGGTGCGCGAGGTTGCGGGGATGGAGGAGATGATGACCGGAGAGGGGCCCCTCACCCCCCTGCAGCGGTACGCGCTTTCTGAATTGAAGCTGGTAGCGGTTATCGTCGCCGGCGATCAATCGAAAGCCATGGTGGAGGACGGAAAGGGAGACGGATATATCCTCACCAAAGGTACCATGATCGGCAACCGGCGCGGCGAGGTAAGCGAAATCAAGCACAACGAGGTTGTGATTGTGGAGAAGGAGATCAATCTCGCCACCGGCGGTGTCCTACAGAAAAAAGTGTCACTCGTGCTCCATAAATCAGAGGAGGAAGAATTATGAGATCTGCTTATCCTGAGAGGATATGTCATAAATGGTTGGTGCTGGCGGCCGCGGCGCTGGCGCTGTGGGGAGTGGGCCACCACGGCGATACGGTTACCGGTTCCGCATTGACCGCCGGCGGAAGCATTGCCCATGCCGAAGAGGCGGCGGATGCACCCGCCCGGATTACCGGCATCACCGTCAGCCGGCAGGAACAGGATACGCAGGTCACCATCAGCGGATCCCGACCCCTTACCTACACAGTGGTCAAGCTGCCGTCGCCGCTCAAAGTGCTGGTGGATATACCCGATTGCACCATGGATAGAACCATGGGCCCGGGCGCAATCGACAGTGACCTGGTCAGCGAGGTAACCAGCCAGGCGCTGCAAAAGGGCGACCGGAGCTACCTGCGGGTGGAGATAACCCTGAAGCAGGATGTTACCTACACGGTCAATACCGAGCTTTCCAACGTGATCATCCGGATGACCGGTGCCGATGCGCCGGCCGCTACAGCGGAGAAGGAGGAGCCGGAGGCCCCCCCGGCCTCAGCCGCGACCCTGCCGGCTGCCCGGGAAGGACAGATTGTAGACCTTGAGATCAGAAGCGATGATGTGGGGATCATCATTGTTGCCGATGATACCATCAGCACTTATAACACCATGCAGCTGGCTGATCCGACCCGCTTGGTGATTGACATTCCCGGGGTGAAGGACGGGCTGGCGAAAAAAACATATAACCTGCACTCATCCATCGTGGATAAGGTAAAAGTAGGCCAGCATCCCGGCAAGGTGCGCTTTGCCATTTACTTCAAAGGAAAAATGCCCGTCTTCAACATCCAGAAGGATAACCACAAGCTGCTGGTGGGCTGGGATGGAGCCGCTCCCGCGGTTAAGCCGGCCATAGCTGCGGCGGGCCGGACGGAGGGGGCGAAGGAAGCGACGGCGGAGAAACCGGAAATGGCGGCAACCGCCGCCGGCCGGGCGGTTGAGGCTGAAGAAGAAATGGAAGAAGAGAAAGAGAAGGTGTACACCGGCCAGAGAATATCGCTGGATTTCAAGGATGCTGATGTCAGAAACATACTGCGGCTCATTGCCGATGTCAGCGGCTTGAATATCATTGTCAGCGATAATGTGAAGGGGAAAGTCACCATAAAGCTTGACAACGTGCCCTGGGACGAGGTGCTCAGCATCATTCTGGAAACCAACAACCTGGGCAAAATATGGTCCAAGAGCGTCCTGCGCATAGAGACCCAGGAGAACATCAGGCGCATCAGCGATGACCAGTACAAGGCCTTAAAATCAAGGGAAAAGGTGGCGGATTTGCAGACCGTGGTCACGGACATCATCTACCGGGATGCAAAGGACGTGGCAAAACTTCTGCAAGAGGAGAAGGAGCTTTCCAGTGAACGGGGCATCATCACGGTTGATCCGAACCTGAACCGCCTGGTGATCACCGATACGCCGGAAAAAATCGCCATGGTCAAGGAGCGGATATCCCGCTATGACGACCGGACCGTCCGCCAGGTTTTCATTGAAGCCAAGATTGTACAGTCCATCCCCACCTATACCAAGGAGATCGGCATCCAGTGGGGCGGCCCTTATTCTACAACCGGTCAGGGCGGAGACACGGTGTACGGTATTGCCGGCGCGTCGGGCGTGAAATTTGAAAGGGAAGAGGTGACCGATCCGGTAAGCGGCCTGACCACCGAGCTGGTAAATGTCCTGGGCGGCCCGTTGATTAATTTGCCTGCCGCCGTGGGCCTGGGGGCCGGGGGAGGGATCGGTTTCGGCATCTTGCGGGACAACCTGGAACTGACCGCAACCCTGACCGCGCTGGAAAAAGATGAAAAGGTTAAGATCATATCCAACCCCAGGGTTTTGAGCATCGACAAGAACGAGGCTTTGATCAAACAGGGAGTCGCCCTGCCGTATCTGAAGCTCAGCGAAGAGGGGGTAACCTCCACCGAGTTCAAGGATGCGGTGCTTGAGCTCAAGGTCACGCCCACCATCCTTTCGGAAAAGATCATCAAGATTGAGCTCAGGGTTAAGAAGGACCAGAAATCGGCCCAGACCGGCGCCGGCGGCGAGCCCGGTATTGACGTCCGCGAGGCGCAGACGGTGCTGATGGTGGAAAGCGGCCGGACCGTGGTCATCGGCGGCATCTACGAGGAAAGCACCAATATCATCAGATCGGGTGTGCCCTTTTTCTCCGACATTCCCGGCCTGGGAAGAATGTTCAGGAATGATTTCAACAAGAAGGAGCTGACCGAGTTGCTCATCTTTGTGACGACGACCATTGTGCCCAGGGAGATTGTGGGCTCAGATGCCTAAACAGGGGTTACGATATAATTTCTTAAATAGCAACAGGAGGAAATACAATGTCTAAGTATCTGTTAAGCGCGTTGCTGGTTATAACATTCGCGGTGGGGTGCGGAGGCATCAGGGAAACCGTTGTGCCGGTGGCGGGGGCCGGGGCAGGGGACGGCGCGGCGGAGATGGGGGTCGGCCGGGTGGCCATTTTCCCCTTCGCCGACTATTCCCAGCAGCAGGGTGCCCTGAGCGCTGACCGGTGGGGGGGCAATATCAAGATCGTGGAAGAGGTGACCGATTACTTTGTGAAGCACGGCATACCGGTTGCCGTGCAGGAGGACGTGAATACCGTCCTGGAGGAGCACGATATTATCCGGCCGCTGGAGGATGACCAGTCCGCCGGCGGATCGGAGGTGAAGGCGAGACACAAGGTTAGGTTTATTGGAACGCCCGAGTATGATCTGGTGAATGTGGAGCACTCGGACGATATGCGGGATGAGATTTTCAACGTCATCCGGCGGGAGCGGGCCCTCGAACAAATTGAGCAGACAGCCCTTCCAGTCCCCAGGCTTCAGGGTGTGTCGACCGGGCTGAGCAAAGAGATGGTGAAGCAGGTGGGCGAGGAACTGGGGGCGGATCTTATCATCCGGGGCAGAATCATCGAGTATGGATTTAAGCAAACCGATACCTACAATCCCCTTGATCGCGGCTTTCTTCCTCTGCTCTATGAGCCGGTCAAGGATGTCTTCTTCGGCGCCCCCAATCCCAAAAGCTACGAATCCGATCTGGGCGACATGGACATTTCCCGGCTCGGCGAGGGGTTGGGTTTTCTCTTGGGTGAGAAGACCGAGGATGACGTGGTGGGGGCCTGGGACGTGCTGGTGGATAACAGCTTCGGCACCGTGGCCAATCTGTATCCGCGGAAGAAGCGGGTGGCTTCAATCGTGCAGATACGGCTGTATGCCCAGGACGCGGCTACCGGCGATGTGATCTGGTCAAACCGGGTGGAGACCGAGTACCACCCCGCCAGCAACCTGGCATTCAACAACCGGCACGAGAAAACCATGCTGGACAAGAACGTGAAGGCGGGCGTCAAGCTGTTGATGGATGATCTGTTCTCCTGCGTTGCTCTCAGGGCGGGAAAAGGCACCGGCGCCAGGGCCGCCGGTGCTGCGGGGGACGACGCCATCGTAAAGGCGCTGCAGGATAAGATTGCCGCGCTGGAAGGCGCGGGGATAAGCCGGGAGGACGGGAAAACCTGCATTACCCTGCCGGAGGTGGTTTTATTTGCGTCGGGAAGCGACGCGCTCACCGCACAGGGGAAACAGGCGCTTGCCAGCATCAGCCAGGTTCTGGAAGAGTATCCCAACCGTTTGATCAATGTCGAGGGACATACGGATAACGTTCCCATCGGGCCCAGGCTGATCAACAAGTTTGCCAGCAACTGGGAACTTTCTACTGCCCGTGCCATCAGCGTCATGAACTACATGACCGAACATTACAACCTTAACCGCTCCCTCATGGCGGTGAAAGGTTACGGGCCCTACAAGCCGGTGGCGGACAACGACAGCGCCGCGGGGAGGGCGCAGAACCGGCGGGTGGTCATCGCCGTGGGAAATCCGACGGTGGCATCCGGCAAATAACCGCTTATGCTTGAGGCTGACTATTCGCTGCCTCTCCGCCGCGCGCCGGCGGAGGGGCATTTTTTTATTTACTGTTCGGCCAAATGGTATATGATGGAGCCACCGGCCGCGCCGGCACCGGCATAAGGAGAGGAGAAGGTGAAACCCATACTTGTTATTCATGGCCCCAATCTCAATCTTCTCGGCAGACGGGAAAAGGATATCTACGGTCAAACCTCCCTGGAGGAAGTTAACCGCCGGATAACCGCGATTGCCGATGAACTTCAGGTTGCAGTATCTTTTTACCAGTCAAACTCGGAAGGGGATCTGGTAAGCGCCATACAGAACGCGCTGGGTACCCATGATGCCCTGGTAATCAACCCCGGCGCTTATACCCATACCAGCATCGCCCTGCGGGATGCGATTGCCGGCACCGGCCTGCCTGCGGTGGAGGTGCACATATCCAACATATACCGGCGGGAGGAATTTCGGAAAAAATCGCTGCTGGCCGAAGTGGCGGTGGGGCAGATTACCGGCTTCGGGGTCGACAGCTATCTGCTGGGGCTGAGGGCGGCGGTCAATTACCTGAAGAACAGGGAATAGGCAGCGTCCATAACGTTTTGTAATAGCTGCCGAATATTTCGATCGAAGAGCTTGAGCCGGTCTTAATGCCATACGAGAATTTTATTAGAATGAAACATCAGTACCCCGTTTATACGCGCGTCATCCGGCGGCTTGACCGCAGAATCCAGTTTCAATAATTATTGGATCCTGCGGTCAAGTCGCAGGATGACTAACTGTACATGGTGGGAACATTTCCATAGCTGCATTACTAATTTCAGTATTCGATTCTTAGAGAGAACTGAGAATTTCTTTCTCTGTATGTTTATGGCCTGTAGGAGCGGCTTTCAGCCGCGAAGATATCGCGGGGAAAAAGGGGTCAGGTCTCAACATTCAACAATCATGGGGTTCTGTTTTAAATTTTGAAATATAATATTGAATATTGAGACCTGACCCCTGCCTTTTTGGGGATGAGCGCAGCCATGCGCGGTAGGCTGTACATCCCTCAGGCTTCTTTTTTCCTGTTTCTGAAGGAGAGGCGGATGGGGATGCCCTTGAGGCCGCAGTGTTCGCGGATGCGGTTGATGAGGAATCTGCGGTACGATGCCGGCACCAACGATGGATGGTTGCTGAAAACGACAAAGTGGGGCGGTGCTTCCGCTATTTGGACCGCATAATAAAACTTGAGAGGCCGGCTTTTCACCCGGGGAGGATGGTGCTGTTCGGTTGCCTTCCTCAGCAATGTGTTGAGCGTGCGGGTTTGGATCCTGCGGTGATTCTGCTTTTTCAGCAGCGCGGCGGTTGTGAGGAGATGGGCCACCCCCCGCCCGGTCAGGGCAGATATGAAAAGCACCGGGGCGAAGTCGAGAAAGGGAAGGTTGAAGCGCACCTTATCCAAGTGCTCCCGAAGGTACGAGGCTTCCTGCGGCATGAGGTCCCATTTGTTTACCGCGATGATACATCCCTTGCCTTTATCATAAATAAACCGGGCGATTTTGGCGTCCTGTTCCGCAACTCCCTCAGTCGCGTCCACCAATAGTATTCCCACATCACAGCGGTCCAGGCTTTTAAGCGCCTCGATGATGCAGAACTTTTCAAAGGTAACGCTCACCCGGCTTTTCCGCCGGATGCCTGCCGTGTCGATCAGGAGATAGTTCTGATGGTTATGGGAAATAATGGTGTCAATGGCGTCCCGGGTGGTGCCGGGCGTCGCGTCCGTGATCAGGCGCTGGCCGCCCGCCAAGATATTGACCAGCGATGATTTCCCCACGTTGGGCCGACCGACAACGGCGATTTTCACTGCCACTTCAGGTGGGATATCCTCCCCCTCCTCCCCGGGCAGGCGGGCAATAACCGCGCTTAAAAGGTCCGGTATTCCGGTGCCGTTTTGTGCAGAGACGGGAATGAGCGGTTCCACCCCCAGCCGGTAATAGTCGGCCACAAGCGTCTGATCCCGTACCCGGTCGATTTTATTGATGACGTAAAACACCGGCTTGCGAGTGGATTGGAGCATCCTTACTATGGTAAAGTCGGAAGGGGTGAGGTCGGATTTGCCGTCGGCCAGAAAAATGATGCTGTCGGCTTCTTCGATGGCCAGGCGGGTCTGTTCCCGTATCTGGACGGAAAGAGAGTCGGCGCGGTGCGGTTCGAAGCCGCCCGTGTCAATCAGGATCAAATCATGACCCTGAAAATGAACCTCGGCGTAATTCCGGTCCCGCGTCAGTCCGGGCAAGTCATCGATGGCCGCCTTGTTCTTGCCCACCAGCCGGTTAAAAAGGGTCGACTTGCCCACGTTTTCCCGACCCACGATGGCAATGATCGGTTTCATGGAGAACCGGACGTGCCGAGCATGGGGGTTCCGGCATGCTGAAGCTTTTCAAGCGCTTCCTTGGCGGCCTTCTGCTCGGCGCTCTTTTTGTTTTTGCCGTAACCGCTGCCCATGATGATGTCATTTAAAATGACATTGACTTCAAAAGACTTGTTGTGGTCGGGTCCGCTTTCCTGGACCAGCCGGTAGCAGGGGGTCGACTTTAAAAAGGCCTGGGTGTACTCCTGCAGTTGTGACTTGAAATCCCGGTGGTGTAAATTTCCCTCGTTTTCCGCCGTGAGCATTTTCATGAACTGTCGCCGTACCATTTTAAAAACCGGCCCGTATCCGCCGTCAAGATAGACGGCAGCAATCACCGCCTCGTAGGTATCCGCCAGAATGGAGTTTTTATACCTGCCCGCGGTTGAATCCTCGCCACGTCCCAGGAGAAGAAATTCACCCAGTTGCAGCTCACGCGCCATCTCGGCGATCCGCCTTTGGTTCACCAGTTCGGCGCGCAGCTTGGTGAGCTCTCCTTCGGCATGGGAGGGAAAGCGGTCCATGAGGGTATGGCTGATTACCAGTCCAAGCACCGCATCACCCAGAAATTCCAGCCGCTCATTGTCGGACATCGCTCCGGCCGCATTTTCATTTGCGTACGATGTGTGCATCAGGGCCTGATTGAGCAGAGCCAGCTTCTTAAACTGATAGGAGAGGTTTTTTTGCAGCTGTTTGAGATGCTGTCTTCGTTCTTTCTTCATCGTCGGGTACCTTGCGGGTAGAAGGTGTTGTGGTCAAAAGAAGTTGTCTCGGCAGCCGATGCATCGGCCGATAAAGCAATCGAAGAAAAAATCCGTTGCATAAAAAATGCGGGCATAAAAAATCTCATGAAGCGTGTGAGCAGCAGCATAAGTTGTACTGATATTCCGAATAGTTGTAATGGTCGGCTCAACTATAATAAAAAAGGCGGTGCGAGTCAAATGGTATTTGCAGACGGGGCGCAATTGACCGAAGAAGGGATAAAGGGCTTGCAAATTTCTGTAATCATGATGATAATTGACGCTCAATATGAGCCGCCAGCGGAGGCATGGCTTAAAGGAGAATGGAATGACCGACAGGCAAAAAGTGATCCCGCCCCGCATGCCCCGCGAGGTTTACCGGGCATTAGAAGATATTGTGGGGTCGGACTTCATAACCGAGGACCGGGCGGTGATCGAGACCTACAGCAGAGGTTCGGTTGACGGCCCCGGTTTTTTGAAAAAGCACGCACGTGATCCTTCCAGCATTCCCGCCTGCGTGGTGCTGCCGGCACATACTGAAGAAGTTCAGGCCGTATGCCGGGCGGCAAGCCGATACCACATCAAGATTAATCCATTTACCAACGGACAGTTTCTTCTTGCCGCGCAAACCACCGGCGATCCCACCATCTGTATCCACCTGAGCCGGATGAACTGGGTGGTTATCGACAAGGATACCATGTCGGCGAGGCTCGGCGCTTATGCCGATTATGGCCAGTTACAGGCGGAGGCCATGAAAAAAGGTCTCTGGAACGGCGGTACGCCGCTGGCGACCACCCTCTGTAAGCTGTCATCTCAGAGCGCCTTTGTCGGGGTCTGGCAGACCGATCACAAATATGGAACGCTTTCACGCAATATTATCAGCATCAAAGTGGTAATGCCCAACGGAGAGATTCTGGAGACCGGCTCAAAGACCACCGCCGGCGTGGATGACTTCTTTGAATTTGGGCCGGGGCCGGACCTGCTCTCGCTCATTCGCGGCAGTCTCGGCACCACCGGCATCATCACCGAAATAACCGTCAAGCTTCATCCCTGGCCGGGCGGCAAAGAGCTGCCCGAACCGGCTGCCGGTCGTCCCAGTATACCCACGTACCATGACGCGCGGCATGACACCCCGCCTTTTGTTCACCGCCACAAGCTGCTCTGGGTGGAATTTCCCGATATGGCGACGGAGCTGAAAGCGCTGCGGGAAATCGCCGCTTCCGGGATCGGTATCGGACTCAACGCAACCGGCGTTTATAATGCCTACTACTGTTCTCCCACGCAAAAAATAACCCTGGATCGGGTGGTAAACCATTTTTTCCCGCCCTTCAACTGTTACGTGATTATTCAGGGGACGGTATCGCCGAGGCAGATGCAATATGAAGAAATGGTGCTGCGGGAGATTGTTGCGGAAGTGGGGGGAACCATTCTTTCCCAAGAGCACAAGCCTGATGTCCTAGAGGCGCTCGCCCCCTGGAATCTGGACTGCATTCGCCACACCACGGGTTTCCGAATGAATCGTTATAACTATACGGGTTCCATGGTGCCGGGAGGGGGCCTGGAGGATATTGCCGACAAAATCCGCCGGGTATGGAAAAAGGCGCTTGACAGCTTCGGCGGCGAGACATACATAACCGACCGCGGAGGAATCGACGACACCCCCTTTCTTTACTCTGCAAATAAAGGGGGGCGATTCTGGCATGCGGAGGTGGACATATATCCGAATCCCCTGGATCCGGCGGCGCTGGAAAGAGGAAACCGGATGATCATGTCGGGAACGGTGAATCTTTTTGCCGAAAAAATAGGCCTTGCCCCCACCGGCATCGGCGTGTCCTTTGAGCCGTTTACCTCTTTTTTCCCCGAGCTGGGACCCAATGCCTATCTTTTTTTCCGAAAGCTGAGGAAGGTGTTTGACCCGCAGGGGTTGTGCGCACCGGGCAGGCAGGTTTTCACCCGGGAAGAATATGAAAAATTCCCTGATGCCGTTTTGGCCGTGCTCAACCAGCTCCGGCAGATGCACGGTATGCAGCCGGTTTCAAAAAAATAAAGCGGCAACGCAACGTAACATCAGTTGAAAGGAGGATGCATACAATCATGCCGGAAATAAATGAATTGGCGGCACTGCTCGGCCGTGACCGGGTCAGCGATGATAACCGGCTGCTTGAGCAGTTTTCCCGGGACCAGTCCTTCGCGCCCGCCCGGAGGCCGGATGTGGTTGTCTATCCCGAATCGGTGGAGGAAGTACATGCAGTAGTATGCTATGCCAACCGGGTGCGTGTTCCGGTCGTGCCCTTCAGCTCCGGCCTCAATTTGCACGGCGCGGCGGTGCCTGACCACGGAGGCATCCTGTTAAACCTGTCGCGCATGAACCAAATACCCCTGATGGATGAGAAAAACCTCTTGGTGGCGGTGGAGCCGGGGGTAACCTATGAGCAGCTCCAGGCGTATTTACTTGCCAGGGGTTACCGGGTGATGATTCCCTTCGGCGTTCCCCCGGGACGGTCCGTGCTTACCAGCTACCTGGAGCGGGATCCGGTCATGGCGGCGGCGAGCTTTGAGTACGGCAACGCGCTGATTATGGACACCGAGATCATTCTTCCCACGGGAGAGCTTCTGCGAACCGGTGTCTGGTCAACGGCCGATAAACCGGGCGGAGGGGTGGGCCCGGTGCGCCAACTCCTTTACCGGTTGTGGACGGGTGCCCAGGGCACCCTGGGCGTCATGACCAAAATGTGCCTTCAGATACATCCGGTCATCAAGCACAAGAAAATCTTTTTTTTGACCTTTCGGAACCTCACCGATGCGATGGGGCCGCTCGCCGGCATCCAGCGGCGGGAGATCGGCCTGGAATGCTTTCTGCTTAATGCCTTTAATCTTGCCGCCATGCTGGCGGACGACTGGGAGATCCCCGCTTCCTTCCCCACTTCCCGCCGACCGTCGGCTGCATTTGACCGGCTGAAGGCGGAGCTTCCTTCATGGACCATGGTCATAGTCCTGCATGGGGCCCCGCGTCATCCCGAAGAAAAGATTGCATACGAAGAGGAGGCGCTTTGGCAAGAGTGTGAACGGCATAACCTGCATCTTACCGAATCGCTTCCGGGTGTTCCAGGGCTTGCGCGCATGATGGAGTCCGTGATACTGCGGCCCTGGCGGGTGCTTAAAAAATTCAATTATCGCGGATCAGCGCACGACTTAAATTATGCGTCGCCGCTCAAAAAGGCCGCCCTCATGGAATCGGTGATAAAGGAAACCTGCTTGTCCAATGGGTACCCACCGGCCGATATCGGCGGCTATCTGCTGCCGGTTGAGCGGGGCAGGGCGGTCCACTGCGAGTTTGACCTGCACTGCGATCTGTCCAACCGGTCCGAGCTGGAGGCGGTAAGGGAGGTGTGGCTCAAGTCCGGCGAAGCCCTGATGAACACGGGCGCCTATTTCAGCCGGCCCTACGGTCCCTGGGCCGAAATGATCTACCGCCGATCGGGAAGCTATACCCGAAAATTAAAGGAGATCAAGAATGAGATTGACCCGAATAACATTATGAACCCGGGCAAGCTCTGCTTTTAAAGGCAAAAATATCCGGTGCGCCCGGCCGCCCCTTAGGTCGACGGCAGGGGGCATGTCTTCCCCGCCAGCCGGGGATTTCGCTTTCTTTCGGCCAAGGTAAAAAAATATCATGAAAAATGGTTGACAATAATGTCGTCCTGTAGTAGATATCGCAAGTTAATTTTTTTGGGGAGACTATGACGACGTACGCTGCGAAAAAAGATGAAGTGGAACGCTCTTGGTATGTGGTTGATGCCGAGAGCAAGGTGCTGGGCCGGCTTGCCACCAGGGTGGCTGACGTGCTGCGGGGAAAACACAAGCCCATTTTTACCCCTTATGTAGACACCGGGGATTTTGTCGTGGTTATCAATGCCGAAAAGGTTCATCTTACCGGCAGCAAAATGGATAGCAAGAAGTATTATCGCCATAGCGGATATCCGGGAGGGCTCAAGGTAACCACCCCCGCCCAGCTTTTACGGAAAAAGCCCGAGGCGATTATCAGGCACGCGGTCAAAGGGATGCTGCCCAAAACCAAGCTGGGCAGGCAGCAGTTCAGGAAACTCAAGGTGTATGCCGGTAAGGATCATCCTCATCAGGCGCAGCAGCCGAGCGAGCTAAAGGTTTGAAAGCCGGAAGGAGAAGGAAGGTCTAATTATGGCGGAACAGGCGGTTTACAGCGCGACAGGAAAAAGGAAGAGCTCCATAGCCCGGGTGCGGGTGATGCCGGGCGACGGCAAATACGTCATCAATCAGAAGACGCTTGATGAGTATTTCAAGCGCGAAACATCAAAAATGATCATCAAGCAGCCATCGGAGCTGACGGAAACCACGGGTAAATATGATGTCCATGTCAATGTGAAGGGCGGTGGAATGAACAGCCAGGCGGGCGCCATCCGCCATGGCATTGCCAAGGCGCTCTTCATTCTCAATGCCGATTTCCGGTCGGTCCTGAAAAAGGCCGGGCTGCTGACCCGGGATTCCCGGGTCAAGGAAAGAAAGAAGTACGGACTAAGAAAGGCGCGCGCACGATTCCAGTATTCGAAGCGGTAAAAAGGTCTGATCGCTTATTCAAAGAAGGCCTTTGGGCCTTCTTTGTGTTTGAACGCGCTGACGAGGGTACACGGTGAAAAAAGTTGCTATCATAGGGGCAAGCGGTTACACCGGCATAGAACTCATGCGGCTGGCGGCAATGCACCCGCTGTTCGAACTGGTGGCGGTGAGCTCCGAGCAGTTTGCCGGGAAATCAGTGGCGGAGGCGTTTCCCTTCCTCGCCGGCAGGGTCAATCTCAGTTTTCAGGCTCTTGCACAGCATACAGAGCTGGAAAGGGCCGATTGCGCCTTTGTCGCCCTGCCGCACCGGAAGGCCATGGAAGTGGTCCCCGGGCTTCTCGAGAAGGGTATTCGGGTGGTGGACTTGAGCGCTGATTTCCGCTTCCGGGCTACCGCGGTATACGAGCAGTGGTACAAGCCGCACACGGCGCCCGGCCTGCTCACGCAAGCAGTTTACGGCCTTTCGGAGGTGTACCGGGAAAAGATACGCAGTGCCGCGCTGGTGGCGAACCCGGGCTGCTATCCCACCGCCGCGCTTTTACCGCTGATTCCCCTGCTCATAAGCGGGCTGGTGAGCATTGACGGCATTGTGATCGATGCCAAATCCGGCGTCAGCGGGGCGGGAAGGGGAGCGGTGCTGACCTCGCTGTTTGCCGAGGTAAACGAGGGGATCAAGGCTTACAAGGCGGGCACTCATCAGCATACCCCGGAGATGGAGCAGGAGCTTTCATTGGCGGCCGGGAAGCCGGTGGTCATTAATTTCACCCCCCACCTCATTCCCATGAACCGCGGCATCCTGGCCACCATATATGCGACGCTTCACGGAAAAACAAAACAGGACGATGTGCTGAAGTGTTATCGAAGCTTTTATTCCGGCAAAGGTTTTGTCAGGATCTGTTCGCCGGGTACCATTCCATCTACCCATCAGGTGAGAGGTTCCAATTATTGCGATATCGGTTTTGTCGTTGATGCGAGAACCAACCGGCTGATCATTATTTCCGTCCTTGATAACCTGCTCAAAGGCGGGGCGGGGCAGGCGGTGCAAAATATGAACATCATGGCCGGCTTCGCGGAGAATGCGGGAATCAACCAACTCCCCCTGTTCCCCTGAGGGGGACGCCCTTAAAATTCTAAGTTTCCCTTCCCCTGAGGGGGACGCCCTTAAATTTCTAGCCAAAGATATTTGAAATTTCGGCAGGAGCGCCTTTAGGCCCCGCTCCTACCGGTTGTTAATATATTTGAGAGGAGAATTTTTAGATGCGATCCTGTAGGACCATAAGAGTCCGACCGGTTTAATATAAATTTACAATTTTAAGGGCGTCCCTCTTTACTCTTTACTTTATGAGTTTCATCGCCTCCTCTTTGGTGGATACGAGACCCTGCCGCTCGGCCTCGCGAATTTTCTCGGTTACCTCACCCACCCTTTTGCCCGGTTTCATATGCAGCGAGTCCATAATTTCATGACCGCTGAGCAGCGCGGTTTCACTTTTCCCGGGCAGGTCACGGCAATAAAAATCAAGCAGATCGGCAATAACTGGATAGATGGGTAGCAACCGGGGGTCTAGCGTGTGCTCGTTCCGCGTGGCCATGGCATCTGCAAGAGCCAATAAGAGGGTGTACAGGACCGCGCCTTCCAAATCCCTGATGAGCCGATAACGCGCCCGGTCAGTCACCCTTTTCAGGAGCTGAAGCTGCAGGGGCCGCATGTGCTGCAGAATCGCCTTTTTCACAATGGTTTCGGTCTTTTTGGCCAGCTTGAATCGACGCGCCATTCGGCAGGCTGTCTCCATGCCGGTGCGCTCATGGCCGTAAAAATGTATTTCCCCGTCACGTTTCATGCAGGTCAAAGGCTTGCCGATATCATGGAGCAGCGCGATGAAAAGAGCGAGCGCGCTGCCTGAAATGGCAGCTTCGATGGTATGGATAAAATGACGTTGGATAAGATCCTTGTGCCGGGGAAAGAACCGTTCGGGGTTGAGAAGGATTGTTTCCGTGTGGTGAACTGTCTGAAGGGCATGCTCAAAAAGGGTGTAGTCATGGTGCGTGCCCTGATCCATGCCTTTCATGCCGTCAATTTCCGGCAGCAGGATAGACAGGATCCCCAGGCTGTCAAGCTGCTTAAGAGCCGCAGACGCGCCGGGAAGGCAGAGGATGATAAAGAATTCGTTTCTGATCCTTTCCCATGAGCAGGTGAGAAGACGTTCTGTGGCTTCCCTGATACGCCTTTCCGTTCCCGGTTCAATGGTGAAATGGTATTGTTTTGCAAACCTGACCGCACGCAACAGCCGTACCGGGTCATCTTCAAAAGCGCGCGGTGAGCACATGCGGATCAGCTTTTTTTGAAGGTCATCAATGCCGCCGGTCGGGTCAATAAAGGTAAGAGCACCCTTCTCAAAGAGGTCGCTCAAGCTGAGAGCAATGGAGTTGATGGTAAAGTCCCGGTTGGTTACATCAATGGTGACCTGGCCTTCAAACAGCGGGGCAAAATCGACCGTGTGATATGTTTCATTGTCATGAATGAGAGCCCGGTAGTTGCCGCGGTCATCGTCAAGGCAGAAATAGCTGCCATCATATGCCAGGGCAAATTGACCGGCGATGGATTCCACGTCCCGTTCAACCAGAAAGTCGATGTCTTCACTTATGGCGCCCTTGAGATGGAGATCCCGCAAAACACCGCCCACCAGGAAAAATTCCTGGCGGCTTTTTTTTGCAATGTCGTAGGCGGCCTTGATGGGAGCTGAGTGGCGCAGGAGGTCAAGCACGGTAATTTGCCTTTTTATAGACAGGGTGTATTGCAATACGCCCCTACGCATTAAACACATTATTCGAGAATTATTATTTAGGGTGTCGCAACCTGCAACTTGTAACCCGCAACCGCTTCTTACAGCCCCACCCCGTCAATGGCGGCCTTGCAGTGCGGGCAGGAGCCATCAATTACCCTATTTTCGGTGATGGTAAACCCGATCCGTCGAATCAGGAGGGTTTTGCACTTATAGCAAAAGGTATGTTCAGCATCTTCTCCCGGCACGTTTCCCTGGTATACATACCTGAGCCCTTCGCTGAAACCTATTTCCCGGGCCCTTGTAAGCGTGCTGACCGGCGTTCTCCTTGCATCAGTGAGGCGGTAGGTGGGATGAAATGCGCTTATGTGCCAGGGTATCCGTTCATCAAGTCTCTTTATGAATCGTGCGATCTCCAGCAGTTCATCGTCCGAGTCGTTGTGGCCGGGAATGATCAGGGTGGTGATTTCTATCCAGATGCCCAGCCTATGGTACAGTGATATGGTATCAAGCACCGGCTGCAGTTTCGCGCCGCACACCGTGCGGTAGAATGTATCGGAAAAACTTTTCAGATCAATATTTGCCGCGTCAAGATAAGGCCCGATGACGGTAAGTGCCTCCGGGCCGGTATACCCGTTGGTGACGAACACGTTGGTTAGCTGAGCCTCGCGGGCAAGACGCGCGGTATCATAGGCATATTCAAAATAAACGGTGGGTTCGGTATAGGTATAGGATATGCTTCTGCAGCGATATTCCTGAGCAAGCGACACAACGGTTTCGGGGGGCACATCATCGCCGGCGATACGGCCGTGGTCCCGCGGCATCTGGGATATGCCGCTGTTCTGACAGTGCAGGCACTTAAAGTTGCACCCGACGGTTGCGATGGAGAAAGATCGCGATCCGGGATAAAAGTGAAAGAGCGGCTTCTTCTCGATGGGGTCGACCGCCTCGCTGATTGACTTCCCATACACAAGCGTGTAGAGGATGCCCTCCCGGTTTTCCCTGACCCCGCAGATACCTGTCTTCCCCGGCTGTATGGTGCACTGGTGGAAGCACAGCGAGCAATGCACCGCTTGATTGCTGCCCTTGCTGTAAAACAGAGCCTCTTTCATGACGACAACCTCGCGTTGCTAGACAAACCCCATGCCCGATTGGGCGCCACATACAGGAAAATGCTTCCTCCCCCTTCCCAAAGGAACGAGAAAGTTTAGCAGGAATCTCTCTCACTATTATGCGAGCGGCATAACGTGAGTTCCCTCTCCCCGCCGGAGACTGTGTCATAATCTATATTTTGTCATTTCGAGGGAATCCGGGAAAGCTTATACAATAATAAAATCGATTATATTAGATTCCTCACGGAGTTTATCCTGAGCGGCACAATGAAGCTTCTTCGCTCGCGCTCAGAATGACGCAGCGAAGGATTCGGAATGACAATACCCCATATTACGACACAGTCTCGCCGCGGGAGAGGGTGAGGGTGAGGGTGAGGGGGTATACTCAATCTATTGTCATATTACATCTTTTCTTCGCTGGCGGAGACAGGGAAGGTTTTTTCTCGTCTGCTTGAGAAATTCGGGGTCAATCTCCGCGTAGATCACCCCATTGCCTTCCCTGCGCGATGCCAGAATGTTTCCCCAGGGATCAATAATCATGGAATGACCGTACCGTTTGGTGCCTTGCGGATCGGTACCGTGCTGGTTGGGTGCGACTATATATACCTGGTTTTCAATGGCACGGGCTCTGAGCAGCACCTCCCAGTGCGCCTTGCCGGTGGCAAAGGTGAATGAAGAAGGTACGGCTATAATAGCAGCCCCCCTGCCAACCATGGCGCGGTAGAGTTCGGGGAAACGTAGGTCGTAGCATATGCTGAATCCAAGCCTGCCCAGGGGTGTCGGCGCGGTGGTGATGCCGGTCCCGGCGGTGTAGGCTGCCTTTTCGTTTAAAACGGCACCATTGGGCATACGGACCTTGAACAGGTGAAGTTTGCGGTACAGGCCGGTAATCCTGCCGGCGGGATTGATCAGGAAGCTGGTATTATAAGGCCTGTGACCACGAGGGTTTTGTTCCAGAACGGAACCGCAGAGCAGGAATATCTTGAGTGTGGCGGCAAGTCGGGCCATGTGCGTTGAGGTTGGGCCCGGGATGGTTTCAGAAGCAGCGGAAATCTCACGTGAACTGCCCTGCCAGCCGAAAAGCTCGGGAAGGGCCACCATTCGGGCTCCGTTGCGGGCGGCCTCATTAACAAGATCAACGGCCAGCCGAATGTTTTTCTCCTTATCGGAACCGCTGCTCATTTGCACCGCGGCAACAATTGACTTTGCCATGGCTTACGAGCGCTCCTCGCTGGACCAGACAGCCTGTATAATGGCCCGGAAATTTTTCAGGATTTCCATTTTTTGCCCATCGATTAAGAAAAAAGTTGGGTCATCGAAAATGCCTCTCTTATAATAATCCTTTAACTCGTCTTCATCAAGTAGCGTAGGAGTTCCGTCGGGACTGAACCAGATATCCAGCACAAGATCAACATAGCGGACATAATCTTCGCCGATTTCAACATCGCGAACTACATGAAAGAGGTATCCAATAAGTGAGGTATCCGGTTTCTTAAAGAACCAGAGAAGGTAGTTTCGATTTTCCCAGTAATGGGCTATGGTGACGCTTCCCTTTTCAATGACGACAGGCCCGAACGCATACGGCTTTACAGAGCGATACCGCAATACCGCGTACTTTTCCTCCTGATACAGCAGGTCGCATACAAACTCCTGCGGCGGCTTGTCGCTATGCAGCCGTATTTCCCGAAATTTCCGTTTCATTACCATTGCGCTCCGGTTTTTTTATCCTTGAATAAATTGCGTAAGTGAAAGATGGGGACGGTCGTGCAGAGATTGCGTAGATCAACTCCGGAACGATTCCTCTTTTTTCCATACCCCAGCGCTAAACAGCACAAAACAATTTTAAAACATCAAACGGTTCTGATACCGTGGCATCATTTGTCTTTCCATGTTACCACCTCTTGACCGTAAAGCAATTTCCGCACGAACGTCCCCCCAGTCTTTTCATTTATCCTCTTTCAAAATCGGGAAGGCCGGAGCAGGCGCCGCAGCGCACGCAGCCTGCCTTGCTTTTTCTCCAGCACAGATCACTTTTCCGCAGAAGAGTGGATACCTGTTGATAGATATCGATCATTACATCAGGGTCGGGGGGAGCATGCGATGCAAGCAACGATCCGGGAATGGGCCGCAACGGGACGATGAAGGGATAGACACCCAGATCGCAGAGCAGGGCGGCCCCCTCGATCATGGATTCCGGGGATTCACCCAGCCCGGCTATGAGAAATGAACTGACCTGGTTTGGTCCGAAGATTTCGACAGCCGCTTTCCAGCTGCTGATTAAGCGGCTTTTGCCAATGCCGGCCTTGCATTGCGCCGCCTTTTCAAGAGTTTCTCCGTCAAACGTTTGAATGTGTATGCCCACGGTGTCTGCGCCGGATTGCTTGAGCAGCGTCAGCAGCCCCGGCTCGTTCGGCGTCATTATCGGGACGTGTATGGATAGCGTAGTTTGAGACTTTGAGGCATTGC
>CAYWLT010000012.1:15799-21112 GCA_964459295.1 uncultured Thermodesulfobacteriota bacterium | reverse complement strand
GAAGGCATCGGCATCTGCCTGGGCACCTCATTAAAGGGCATTGATTACAATGCGGTTGACGGAAAGCCGGTGCATATTCTGCTGTTGCTGGTTGCCAACGAATCGGCCCATGATTTATATGTGCATACCCTGAGCAGCATCGCGTCGATCTTCACCGACGGACCTTTCCGTCGGGACATCATCAGGAGCGTTGATCCACCGCAGGTGCTGGCACGCATCAAGGAGAGAGAAAAAGCGCTGCTGGACCAGGCGGAATGCAGGAGGAAAAAGTGAGGGTGCAGGGTGTAAGGGTTCAGGGGGAACAAATCCAAAGCACAAAATCCCAAACAAATCCCCATGACCAAAATTCCAATTAAGGGCAAGCTTTAATAAAACTAGCTGCCGGGATTTGGAATGTTTGAAATTTGGATTTGGGATTTGTTTGGGATTTTGTGCTTTGGATTTTGGATTTTCTCCGGCGTCCGGGATTCAGAATCTGCTCCTCTGTCTACTTAAACAAACGCATCCTCCGGGCCAGCATGATGGCCGATTTGAGATCCCGGTGGGGCACCGCATCCGGCCTTTTCGCTTTTACCAGCCGTACCGCTTCTTCAAAACCGAAGCCGACCTCGCACAGGTAACACACCGTGATTGAAGGAGACCTGCCGATGCCCGCGTTGCAGTGCACCAGCACCCGGTGGTCCACGATCATCTCCTTAATCCATGCCACCGCCTGGGGAATATACGCCGGATCGATAGGCTGAAAATCGATGAGAGGAATTTTAAGGTAGGGAATACCCTCGCGGACGGTATCGTGCTCCTCCGCGCAGTTCAGCAAGGCATTTATTTCTCCGGGCATATTTCTGGCATCGTTGATATCCCCAACTGCCAGCCTCTCTAAAATGTAATCCATCGTCTATATCCTGCAATCACGCAAGGCATTTGCGGTAGGAGCGACCTCCGCTCCAGAAAACAATCGCAGCTGAAGCTGCTCCTACCGGTATCAGGCCGTAGATAAGATATTGTCGGTAAAAACCTTTGTAGTATGAAAAGGAATGATTGTAAAGATTTAAATATCACCTGCATCGGCCTGCCGGAAATTCCTGTTGAAAAAAAAGCATGCCTCCTATATAGTCAAACGCCAATGCCGTAAAGGCGGAGCCATGAATGAACCCTATCGGGCCGGTCATCCATGTCCATTGATTCCCTCGAAGAAAAATACCGGCAGCGGCAGCGGGAGATTGAAATCGCCGGCAAGCATTTGTCCCGCTGTGCCCTGCTGGCGTCGGCCGTACAGATTCAAATGCGCGCCATTTTGAACGAGGCCGCCCCGGGTTTCTGCGGCCCGTGCGAACACAAGTGTTGTGAGGGGTTTCCCCTGGAAGGCTGGTTTTCCTTTGAGGACTACGTGCTGTTCAGGATAAAATACGGCAAACCCGCCCTACCGCCCGATCGCATCGAGAGCGACACGGCGTGCTCGTTTCTGACCCCCGGAGGCTGCTCGCTTCCCGCTGATTTGAGGCCGTTTACCTGCGTGAAGATAAACTGCGAACTGCTTAATCATGCCCTGAAGTGCAACGGCAAGGAACACCACTTCAACCGGTTACGAAAAGCGCTTGATGCAATCCTACTTGAAGTATCGCAGCTCATGGATAAAAACAGCATCAGGCCCCGCCACGCGCCCGGCCACATCAATGATGACGCGGTTGTGTTGGCTCTAACCATGCCGGGTAATCCGGTAGGAACGGCCTTAGGCCGCGAATATAATCACACCTAAAGGTGCGCCTACCGGTTGGCATTTACCTTTCACAACCTCAAGGAGGCATGTATGTGTAAACTGATGTTAAAGGCGTTGACAACCTCGCTCATGTTCACATTTTGTTTCACCACCTGCTCATCCGCCACGGACAAGGAGAAAAAAATGGAAAAGCCGCTTAAGCCGGGTCTTTATGCCGTATTCCACACCACCATGGGCACGATCACCTTAAGCCTGTTTGAAAAGGAAGCCCCCAAAACGGTGGAAAATTTCGTCGGCCTCGCCGAGGGTACGAAGGAATGGACCGATCCGAAAACCCAGGCCAAAGTGAAAAAACGGTTTTATGACGGCCTCATTTTTCACCGGGTAATTCCGCAGTTCATGATCCAGGGGGGCGATCCCGAGGGAACAGGACGGGGAGGGCCGGGGTACCGCTTTGAAGACGAATTTAATTCGGGCTTGAAGTTCGACCAGCCGGGAAGGCTGGCCATGGCTAATGCCGGGCCCAACACCAACGGAAGCCAGTTTTTTATAACCACCGTCCCCACCCCGTGGCTGGACAACCGCCATACCATTTTCGGCCAGGTCGTCGAGGGGCAGGATGTGGTGGGCGCCATTGAGGCGGTTAAAAAAGACGGCCGGGACAAGCCGCTGACCCCGGTCGTCATCGAGAAGCTGGAAATAAAGAGCGTAAAGTGAAACACACACCGCAGCAGATCTGCGGGGCTCAAATGCTTAAAAAAACTCCTCCCCCTTGAGAGACTGTGTCATAATGTCATGCTGAGGCTGCAGCCGAAGAATCTCCATTTTCAACTCATTGATTCCATGAGATTCTTCACGGAGTTTATCCTGAGCGAACAAGGAGATTCTTCGCGCAGCCTGCCCTGAGCGACAAATGGAGATTCTTCGCTCCGCTCAGAATGACACAGTGAAGGGCTCAGAATGACCTAGCGAAGGGCTCAGAATAAGAATGACAAGCAGGGTGTTCCCCTCATTATGACACAGTCTCCCAGGGGAAAGGGAATGCCATTTACCCCAACACATAGCAAATGGCTATTCGGCCACTTTTTTATATCACGCTTTTAATGCACGCGGCTGGCGGCAATGCTTTCTTTCCAGCCCACTCCGCCATCGGCAGACAAGCCACTACAAGGACAGATCAGCGTGGGTGGGTTACAGAGCGTTCATGCGATTGAACTGGGGAATGTCAAGGCCTTCATCATCGAGGGCGAGAAAACCGTCCTGGTTGACACCGGGGTGAAGCCGGTACCGGACGAGATACTCTCCTTTTTTGAACGGGGAGGCATCAAGCTGGGAGATGCCCGGCAGGTGTAATATCTCCGGCGCGGGTCCTATTACCACATCATGAATTATATCGGTGAGCGGGGCCTGCGGGTTGATGCCATCATCTGCACCCACTACCATACCGATCACACCGGGTGCTTAAAAGAGCTTAAAGAAACGCTCAAAGTGCCGGTTGCCATGCATCACCTCGATATTCCCGTGATGGAAGGCCGGGTCGCGCCCCCGCCTTCAACCATGCTGCCGCCCCGGTTGGCGGCGCACTTCACCATTACCCCATGCCCCATCGACATACCGCTTCATCACGATCAGCGATTTACCGCCGACTTGAGAGTCATTCACCTGGAGGGACACACCGCCGGCAACATCTGCCTTCTCTTTCAGGACGAGGTGCTGCTTCCGGGTGACAGCATCATGGGGAAAAACCTGCTCAATCCGGTCATGGGTCACGATGAAATCAATCCGCCCCTGGCCAACGCCAGCCTGGACCAGGAAAAGGCGATTGCCAATCTGCAAAAGCTGCTCGATTACAAATTCCGCGCAATCCTGCCCAGCCACGGTGAACCGATCACCGAAAACGCTTACCAAAAACTCAAGGACTTTGTCGCGTCGGTCAGGCAATAATCCGGAGCAGCCGCCACGAGACCTCGGGAACTTGAAGATTTCACAACCGCTTTTCATGAAAGATTAGTCATGTGTTTCAGGGATGGTGGGCCACACTCCGTTGCGGCCGAACAAAAAAGACGCGACGGAGCGCGTCCCTCCACTTGCTCTGTTTTCGCTTTACACATTGGCGAATCCGTATTTGCTCCGCCCGGCATACCGTTCGTCGCCGCTTTGTGACCGGAAGGCCTGCAGTTTCCGGATGATTGCCGGGCGCTCGGCCATGAGGACATGCATAACCCCGCAGGCGCGCTGCATTTCCGGTATCGCCGGTTTCTTCTCAATCAGAACCACCCGCAGACCGTTTTCACCGGCAACCTTCGCCGCCATCAGACCGGTAGGACCGGCGCCGATGACGATGAGATCAAACGACTTGTTCATGGAGCAACCTCCTGCCGCCGTTCCACCGGTTCCGAATGAATTTGTTGCGGATAAAAAACCCCTCCCCCTTGAGCCACATACTATTCAGCAAACTTTATCGGCCTGCGCCACTGCTTTTTCAACAACCTGCCGGGCAGCGGTAGGAGCACCTTCAGGTGCGATTGCTTTCGCGGCCGGAGGCCGCTCCTACCAAAAAACAGCCCGCCTCAAAGGCCAGCAGGCTGAAGCCTGCGACTACGAACATTTCCTTTTTGCAGAGCCAATCCATTGCATAGAGAGGCGCTTGATTTCGCACCAAAGCTGTTTTTTTATAGAACTATTCCCGGGTGGAATCAAGCTGTTTAGTCCCACATTGAGGAAGTCCCCGCCGGATTTTCTTTGCGCTTAAAATCTCATCATGTTATAGATTTACCAATTCGCGGCCAAAGGCCGCCCCAACCGGGCAGGAGGAAGCGCATGGACAACCAGGAGATGGAAGCGGTGGAAAAGGAATATGACCAGTTGCTTGAAAATAACTTCGTTCAAAAGCTCAAGTTGAACAAAAAGCAATTGTCCCCGGACGAATTGAGGAAGGCAATCGCGGCCTTCCTGGAGGAGAACGTCATCTGCACCCTGGCCACCTGCTCCGACAACATACCCCGGTCCACGCCGGTTCGTTACCGCAGCCGCGGGCTCACCCTCTATATCCTCGCCGAGGGCGGCATGAAGGTAAAGAACATCCGGGATAATCCCCGGGTATCGGTCAGCCTGTACGGCGCCTACTCGGATTTCATGTCGGTGAAGGGGTTGCAGCTCTGGGGATCCGCTTCCATCATTGAACCGGAAGAGGTTAACAGCTACCGGGAGGCGGTTGCTGCCGTGGACCCCGCGGGGCGGGAAGACTTAAAAAAGCTGGGCATCGAAAAGATGCAGCACAACTTGAAGGCGATAAAGATCGTGGTTGAGCGGGCGCGGTACCTCAACATCGCCGAGGGAATTTTCAACCAGATACTCCGGGTTCCCGAGCCTGATAGCTGATTTGCGCATGTCTGTCATCCTTCGAATTGATCGCAGGATCCAATAAATAATAGACACTGGATTCTGCGGTCAAGCCGCAGAATGACCGGTTACAAAAATTGTCTCTTTTTTCCTTCGTGCCCTCTTTTTTTTCTCTTCGTGCGTTTCGTAAAACTGCAGCGGGGGTTACCGTCATCACCGCGGCGTTCATTGACCGGGTGCAGGACAAGCGCTCC
>CAYWLT010000012.1:0-15699 GCA_964459295.1 uncultured Thermodesulfobacteriota bacterium | reverse complement strand
GGGGGTTACCGTCATCACCGCGGCGTTCATTGACCGGGTGCAGGACAAGCGCTCCGGGGAGTAATAAGCACCTGCCGCTTTGATACAGCAGGTGCAGGGTTCAGCAAACCCCGACACCCCTCATTGAATGCCGAATCCCTTCATCTTGCTCAGCAGCGCGGGGTGGCTGATCTCCAGGAGGCGGGCGGCGTGGGTGCGGTTCCCCCGGGTTTTGCCGAGGGCCCTGCGTATGAGCTGCTCCTCCATGATGCGGGTCATCTTCTTTAAAGAATATTCCTTGCCGGCTTCCTCTGCGCCATGATCACCGGCGGCGCCGCGCAGTTCAGGGGGAAGCGCTTCCTTCTCAATACGGCCCTTCTCGGAAAGGACCACGCACCGCTCCAGCGCGTTTTCCAGCTCCCGCACGTTTCCCGGCCAGTCATATTCCAGCATTCTCCCCAGGGCCGCCGGCGATACGCCTTGAACCTTGAGCCGGTGCTTTTTGTTGAAGCGGGTGATGAAATGGTTGACCAGGAGTTCAATATCCTCCCGCCGTTCCCGCAGCGGCGGCAGATCGATGCGTATGACGTTGAGCCGGTAGAACAGGTCCTCCCGGAAGGCGCTCTTCCGCACCTCCTGCACCAGGTCCCGTGAAGTAGCCGCCAGAATCCTGGCATCAATCCTGATCTGCCGGGCCTCCCCGATTCTCCGCACCTCGCCTTCCTGCAGCACCCGCAGCAGCTTCACCTGCAGCGGCAGCGGCAGCTCGCCGATTTCATCCAGCAGCATGGTGCCGCCGTGCGCCTCTTCGAAGAGGCCCTTCTTGTGGCGGCAGGCGTCGGTAAAGGCGCCCTTGCTGTAGCCGAACAGTTCGCTCTCCAGCAGATTTTCCGGAATGGCGCCGCAATTAACGGCCATGAACGGCCACCTGCTCCGCCTGCTGTTATAATGAATGGCCTTGGCGATCATTTCCTTTCCGGTGCCGCTCTCCCCGGTGATCAGCACCGAGGCGTCATAATCGGCTATCTTGCGGATGGTTTGGAAGATGGCAAGCATCTTCCCGCTTTTGGTCACAATCCGTTCCAGGCCGAAGGAACGGCCAACCTCCTTCCTGAGGCGGAAATTCTCCTCCCGCAGACGCTCCCGCTCCTCCGCCTTTCTGAGGGTAAGAATGATCTCGTCCGCCTTAAACGGTTTGGCGATGTAATCATACGCCCCACGCTTCACCGCCTCGATGGCGATATCAACCGTGCCGTACGCCGACATCATGATGATGGTCATGGTTCTCCCGGCCTCACCCAGGGCGTCGAGAAATGCCAGCCCGTCCATTTCCGGCATGCGCAGGTCGCAGAGCACGATGTCAAAGCGGGCGGATCCAAGCCTCTCGAGACCTTCGCGCCCGTTGTCCGCGGTGGTTATGTCATAGCCTTCCCCGCCCAGAATGGTCCTGAGCATGTGGCGCATATTGGCTTCATCATCGATGATCAAAACGCGCTGGGGGGACATATGGAGAACCTCAAATCGCTACGATTCCGAAACAGGCAGATCTCAGCATGTGCCTAATCTTAAATTCGCAATCCGAATATCAAAATCCTAAACAAATCCAAAATCCAAATCTCCAACGTTCAAAATCCTGGCGACAGGGCGGATTGCTGTTTGTCTCCTATTTGAATTTTAGTCATTTGAATTTGTTTGGGATTTAGGATTTTGAAATTAGGATTTGTCTCCCTGCGCGCTTCGGATTTATGCGCTGCGGTTTTTTTAACTGCAACGACAACCGCCCTCCATCAGGTCACCTGCAGCGCGGGCAGCGAAATGGTGAAGGTGCTCCCCGTTCCCGGCGTGCTTTGCACCGCGATGGTGCCGGCAAATGCTTCAATGATCCTGAGGCAGATCGATAACCCCAGGCCGTTGCCCTTGCCCGGGCTCTTGGTGGTAAAAAAGGGATCAAAAATATTGTTAAGCGATCCCCGATCAATGCCGGTTCCGGTATCACTGACGGCGATGCACACCGACGAGTCAGGCGGGTTGCCGCCGGGCACGGCGGCGGCACCGTTTGCCTGACCGGTGGTGACCGTCAGTTTCCCGCCATTTTGCATCGCATCCATGGCATTGATGAAGAGATTGATCATGACCTGCTTCAGCTGTGATTCGTCGGCCATGACCGGGGGAAGCGAGCCATCCAGCCGCTTCTCAACCGATATGGCGCGGATCTCCTGCTGATGGGAAATCAGCTCCATCGCCTCCTCAACCACGGCATTCACCGCAACCGGGCGCAGGGCCGCCGGAGAGGGCCGGGCAAACGAGAGCAGCTCGCGTATAATCCGGTCTATGCGCATTACCTCGCTCTCCACCCGGGCGAGGGCATCGGCATTTTCATCCGCCCGGCCGAGCGACCGGCGAAGAATCTCCAGATAGCCGAGGATAATGCCGATGGGGTTGCCGATTTCATGGGCGATGCCGGCGGCAAGTCTTCCTACCGAGGAAAGCTTTTCCGAGCGGATCAGCTCCTCCTGCGTCCGGCGCAACTCGCGGTTGGATTCTTTGAGTGATTGTATGTAGTGATCAATCGCCTGCTTGTACTCCCGCAGCTTTTCGGACATGCCGGAAAGCGAGGCCGCCAGCGTCCCGATCTGATTGCGCCCCGTCGGCTCCAGCGCCCGCGGCAGGTACTCGCCGGTCAGCGCCTCGGTGGCGTCCGCCAGCTTCTCCAGCGGCTTCACCACGTACCGCCCCAGCAGCAGGCTGCCGATAACCACAAAGGCAATGGTGGTGGTAACGCTGAAGAGGATCACCAGGTTTTGAAACAGGCCCATGCTTCTTTCCAGGTCGGCAAGCGACAGGAATATTTTCAGCACCCCGACGAGGCTGCCGGACCGGTAAAGAGGGGTTGTCATGAAAAGGCATTCCCGGCCCTGAAGCGATCCGGTCCGGGTGACCGTCCCCCGCGAACGCAGCGCGGCCGCAAGGTCCTCATCGCCGCTTCTGCTGCCCAGCCCCTCCCCCCCGCTGTCCGCAAGCACCACCAGGTCCTGGTCGGCAAGCACCAGGCCCGCTAGACCGGCGGCGCGGGTGTAGCGGTCGGCGATGGCGATCAGCCGCGCCGGATCCGCCTGCCGGTTCTCCAGGGCAGGGAGGATGAGCTGCTGCAGGGATGCAAGCATAATCTTGCCGGTGCTCACCTTCTGCTCAAAAACCGTTTTCCTGGCCGTGGTCAGGGCCACGAAACTGATGAGCAGCATGGTGATGAACATCACCAGGGCCACATTCATCAGTATGGTGGTGCGCAGACCCAACCCTCTTTTCACCTGCGCCTCCTAGGGTAGTGCGTCATTGATCCCCTTATTTATACGTGGGTCAAGGGAGCCTTTAATAAGTAAAGAAGTTTTGGACGGACGAAACTAGCCGATTCCCTCCTGGATGAGCCAATGCAGGTTAAGATACCAGTTGATCATTTCCGGTCCGCAGAAGAGGTAGCATAGCGCTCCCAGCGAGAGGAAGGGACCGAAGGGAATGGCATAGCGGCCGTTTTTTTTCTTGATGACCATGACCGCGGTTCCCAGCAGGGCGCCGGTGAAAGACGCCACCATGATGATAAAGAGAATCGATTTCCATCCCAGGAACGCCCCCATCATGGCCAGCAGTTTCACATCCCCCAGCCCCATCCCCTCCTGCCGGGTCAGCGCGTAGTAAACCAGGCGGATGAGCAGGAGACTGCCGCCGCCGAGCGCCGCGCCGATCAGGGCACTCGGCAAGCCGGGCTGCCCCGGCAGGAGGGAGAGGAGCAACCCGCCGGCGATTCCGGGCAGCGAAATGACATCGGGGATAATCTTATGGGCAAGGTCAATAAAGGTGATGACGATAAGCGCCGCGCAAAAGACAAACCATATAGCGGCGGAGTATCCCGCGCCCCACTTGAGCAGGCAGGCCGCGGCCAGCAGGCCGGTTACGAGCTCAACCAGGGGATACTGTATCGATAGCGCAGCACCGCAGTGCCGGCACTTCCCCTTGAGCAGCAGGAAACTTACCAGTGGTATGTTGTCATACATGGCGATGGGCTTCTTACAGGTACGGCAGTGGGAGGCGGGCAGGACGATCGACTGCCCCTCGGGAATCCGGTACACGCACACGTTGAGAAAACTTCCCACCATCGTTCCGAAAATGAAGGCAAGCAGCAGCGTCATTGGAGCCTGGCATAGAGCCGTTCAAGGTTGTTATAGAGCCAATAGAGGGCCGCTCCCGCGCCAAAGAGGGTGCCGCAAAAAAGGCTGAAACGCAGACAGCCGGCGATCGCCTCTCCCGACAACAGCACCGGCGGATGGGCATAGCTCTCATAGCCCACCAGGATGAAGCATAAAACGACGCTGACCGAAAAGCTGCAGAGTACAAAGCGGGTGAGAAACTTAAAAAAGCAGCCCGAGGCGAAGAAGGTCATCTTGAAAAGGCCCAGCTTCTTGCGGTTGGCGCCGATCTTCTTGGATAGGGAAAAAAGCCGCTTAATCAGCTGGTCGGTTTCCCTGAGATTGTCGGCCGACTCAACCAGCAAGGCTGACTTCACCCGGTCCAGCGTGTCGATGTACTGCTTGAGCAGGGCGGTGTCACCATAGCTGAGGAGGCTTTTGTACGGGTAGCTGTCGAGGAAGCGCTCGTACGCCTCCCCGATACCCTCGAGCAGCGCGATATTCTTCCGCAGCGCACGGCGCCGGTTGCGCAGCGCCGAACGCAGCTTGTCCTTTATATCAAGGCCGGCGGTCACCGCATCCAGCAGCCCGAAGTAGCCGTTCCCCGCTACGAGGGCGGCGGTCTGATCGAGAAGCGTGGCGGCGGTCTTATATGCGTCATCCTCCTTGCTGAACCACTCCCGGTGATCCGACAGGCTCTGCCTGATTGCCCGCAGCGTTTCCCGGGCCTGGTCGCGGGCATGGTCAAGCAGCTCCTCCAGTACCGCGGCGAGTTCCTGCTGCACGTCGCTCAGACAAGGATCGATCAGGACGCAGGGATAAAAAGCGGGCTTTACCGTGATGAGCTCCTTGATCATGGGGAGCGCGGCGGCGATGCCGCCCTTGCGCGCCAGCAGCACCGCGTGGCGGTACTGCGCTTCGAGAAAATCCGGCGCCACCGCCAGGGCCTGACGCACCGCATCAACCGCGTCATCAAAACTCCCTTTAAGCTCGTGGATCCTCGCCAGCAAAAGCAGCAGATAGCTCCGCTGCACCGGGTTCAGGGTGCATGCCAGCGCCTTCTGAAACTGGTGCGAGGCGGTGATCAGATCCCCCTGCTCTATGGCCAGGAAACCCAGTCCGGCGTGGGGCCGGTAATCATCGGACGCCTGGGCCATCGCCTGGTTAAACTTGACCAGGGCATCGCCGTACTTTCCCGCCCGGAGGCATTCCTCCCCCAGCCACAGGAAATCCATACCGCCGCCGGGACTGCCCGCCGGCGCCGCCTCCCTCCCGGTGGCGGCATCGGAACTCCAGATGCCGCGCAGAAAGCGCAGCTGAAAAACTTCATTCGCCTCATAGAAGGCTTCAAAGGCCGCCTTGGCGGTTCTGTCGCTCTGATCCGCAACCGGTGCCGCCGCCATGATGTCCCGGTCGGGGCTGAGCGGCCTGACGATATCGGGGCCGTGCGCCGCGAACCGCGCCTTGAGCTCAGCCGTGGATAGATACCCCATCTCGCTGAGGCGGTCGGTGCGGGAGACGATCGACCGGGAAGGGCATGCAGCGGAATGATGATTCACCGAGCTGCAGTAGAAGCACTCCCGGTTGATCGGGGACTGCTCCACCGGGCGCGTTTCCTCGGAGGCGCTTTTGACTGATGATTCCACCAGCAGCTTGTGGAGGACAGGGCCGTTCGGCAAACCGGCAGGCAGCGGAAGAAAATGGAGCAGCAGATTATCCTTGAGCATGGCGTAGGTGCTCTGGGTGAGATAAATCTCACCCGGGCCGGCTTTTTCCCGCGTCGCGTCCGCTTCCTCCCCGCCGGTAATCTTGACCTCCTCGACCAGAACCCGGCCGGTGTGGATGCCCACGTGAAAGGACCGGTCCGCCAGATGAAACAGGTGGAGCAGCTGAAGGGCGGTGTCGATGGCGGTTTCGGCATATTCAAAGACCGCCCGCAGTCGTCCGGCGGAATCGACGGTTGTCCGGAAGGCCTTTTCCCGCACCACCTGCTCAATGGAAGACAAGAATTCCGGATCATCGTCCGCCCCCGCATCCTCCGGGGAGTCCACCGGCGAACCGCCTTCTCGCCTGATGGCCGCGAGCGACAGGATGGTCATCACCTTCTCGGCCATCTGCGCCCCCTCATGCCATCGCACCGCGTAGGCGGCAATATTCAGGTCCCGGTAAAAGTGGTTCTCCCGCTTGAGGGGAAAAACGGTGAATTGGGAACGGCCGTCCAGCGCCCGGCAGACGGATTCGGAAACGATGATCTGCTCCGATTCGCCCAGGGAAACCAGCTTGGAGGCTACGTTCACCACGTCGCCGAACACGTCATGCTCTTCAACGATACCCTTACCGAAGTTGATGCCGATGCGAATGCGGATGGGATCATCCGCCGATTGCTGCGCGCTATAATCATAAAGCTTTTGCTGCATGGCCATAGCGGCGTTGACCGCGTTGAGGGGATCAAAAAAGGTGGCCATGATGGAATCCCCTACCGTCTTCACCACCGCTCCCCGATATTCCTCAATCAGCGGAAAGAGCATGTCATAGTGGCGCTGCATCATCAGCCGGCCCGCGATATCGCCATGGATCTTAAAGAAAAGGGACGAGCCCCGGATGTCGGTAAAAAGCACCGCCACCTCCAGGGTCTGCCTTTTTTGCAGCTTGCGGTCCTGCAGGGAGGCAAGCATGGGCGGCCCCTCATCTCCCGGTGACGGGGAGTGAGACGGCTGCCGGCGCTGCCGGCAGGCTGCGGTACCTTGATGTCTGTCCGTGTCCATAGACGGTTAAACGATTGATAAGGGAAATAAGGTTATAAAGGACGCGCTTGCCCTATATGGTCTTATCGGATGACATTATGACACGGTCTCTTTAGGGAAAGGGGGTTACTTTTATTTCCCCCTCCCCGCCGGTCTGCCCGCTGCCGGTTCAAGAACCCCATAGAGTTCATCGGCCGGGGGAAGAGGGTTAGGGTGAGGGGGTATCCTCAATCTATTTTCAAATCCAGTCCTCTCTATAGATATCGACATTATCGCGGCAAAACTCAAAAAAAATAACTTTATATTTTTCTCATGACTTTTCAGTTCCATTTTGCTATTTTACATGGTTAAAATCAACTTATTTACACTGCGCGCCTTTTCGCGAGACCTTACACAAGATGGAAGAATTCCGCCGGATAAAAAGACTTCCCCCCTATGTTTTCAGCATTGTGGACGCCCTCAAAAGCGAGGCCAGAAGAAAGGGGGAAGATATCATCGACCTGGGCATGGGAAATCCGGACATCCCCACGCCGCAACCCATCGTTGACAAACTGGTGGAGGCGGTGGCAAATCCCCGCAATCACCGCTACTCCGCCTCCAAGGGTATTTTTAAACTGCGGCTGGCCATCACCAACTGGTACAAGAGAAGGTACGGCGTAGATCTTGACCCCGACACCGAGGCCATTGCCACCATCGGCGCAAAAGAGGGTCTGTCCCACCTGGCCCTGGCCACCATCGGCTTCGGCGATCTCGTGCTGGTGCCCACGCCGGCCTACCCCATTCATCCGTACTCGGTCATCATCGCCGGCGGGGACCTGCACACCATCCCTCTGCGCAAGGAGAGCGATTTCTTTCAGGACCTGATCACCACCATCAAGCAGACCTGGCCCCGGCCCAAGATGATCATTCTTTCATTTCCCCATAACCCGACCACCACGGTGGTGGATATCGACTTTTTCAGAAAGGTAGTAGATTTGGCCATCGACAACAAGCTGATGGTGGTGCATGACCTGGCCTATGCGGACCTGGTTTTTGACGGGTACCAGGCGCCCAGTTTTCTGCAGGTGAAGGGGGCAAAGGACGTGGGGGTGGAGTTCTTTTCGCTTTCCAAGAGCTACAGCATGCCGGGATGGCGGGTCGGTTTCTGCGCCGGAAATGCCCACATGATCGGGGCGCTGGCCAGACTGAAAAGTTACTTTGACTACGGCATTTTTCAGCCGGTCCAGATTGCCGGCATCATTGCCCTCAACGAACTTGATGAAAGTGTCAGGAACATTACCGCCATATACAAGCACCGGCGGGATACGCTCGTTGAAGGTTTGAAGCGGTCGGGCTGGTCCATAGAAAAGCCCCGAGCGACCATGTTCGTGTGGGCCAGGATACCCGAGCCCTTCATCGGCATGGGTTCGCTGGAATTCTCTAAGCTGCTGCTCAAGGAGGCAAAGGTTGCCGTTTCACCCGGGATCGGGTTCGGCGATACCGGCGAGGGGCATGTGCGATTCGCCCTGGTGGAAAATGAGCACCGGATCAACCAGGCGATACGGGGGATACGCAAGATCTTCGATTGAAACCGTGCCGTCAGCATGCTCGGGGTTAAGCGATGAAAAAAATTACCATAGGATTGATTGGTTTTGGAACGGTCGGCACCGGCGTGGTAAAGCTGCTCCGCGGCAATGCCGCCGTCATACGTGAACGGCTGGGCGCCGTCATCACGCTGAAACGGATTGCCGATCTGGACATCAGGCGGAATCGCGGCATCAGGGTGGCCTCGTCCCTGCTGACCACCGATGCCAAGGCCATCATCGATGATGCTTCCATCGATCTGGTGGTTGAGCTGATCGGCGGCATTGAGCCGGCCCGGACCCTGTTGCTTCGGGCCATCGCAAACGGGAAAGCGGTGGTCACCGCCAACAAGGCGCTCCTGGCGGCACACGGCATGGAGCTGCTGAAGGCGGCCCACGCCAAGGGGGTCGACGTCGGCTTTGAGGGAAGCGTGGGCGGTGGCATACCCGTCATCAGGGCCATCAGAGAAGGGCTGGTGGCAAACCGCTTCAGCCGCATTTTAGGCATTTTAAACGGCACCGCCAACTACATCCTCACCGAAATGACCGACGCGGGGGGAAACTTTGAGGATATGCTCAGAGAGGCGCAGGCGCGCGGTTACGCGGAACGGGACCCCGGCCTTGATATTGAAGGCACGGACACCGCTCACAAGCTGGCCATTCTCATCAGCATGGCGTACGGAACAGTGGTGACCTTTGAACGGATTTACACCGAGGGCATTGCTCATATTGAGCCGCTTGACATCGAGTTCACCAGAGAACTGGGCTATACCATCAAGCTGCTGGCCATCGCCCGGGAGATAAACGGTCACATTGAGGCACGCGTCCACCCCACCCTCATCCCGGATGACCACCTGCTTTCCCGGGTCGACGGGACCTACAACGCGGTCTTCATCGATGGAGACGCGGCGGGGCCGGGCATGTATTACGGCAAGGGCGCCGGCATGATGCCCACCGCCAGCGCGGTGGTGAGCGACATTATCGATCTCTCCCGGAACCTGCTGCGGGGAACCGGACAGCGGGTGCCTCCTTTCTCCTATCAGCAGGAACACATACGAAAGATCATCATCAAAGACATCCGGGAAGTGGTGACCCGCTATTATCTCAGGTTCTCCGTGCTTGATCGGCCGGGTGTCCTCTCCAAGATATCGGGAATTCTGGGGAGGAACGGCATCAGCATCCACTCGGTCATACAAAAAGGAAGGCAGACCAAGGGCACGGTTTCCATTTTCCTGTTGACCCATCAGGCCCGTGAAGCGGCGGTCAGAAAGGCGCTGGACGCAATCAACCGCATGGCGGAGGTGCGGGCCAGAACCAGATTGATCCGGATTGAAGATGATTTGTAGGGTAAGTAGGCCATGATTGCTTTTGCCCTGACACGAACATAAGAAGCATATAGAGGAACGCCATCCGTCGCGCCCGATTATTGTATGCGGCCATGACGGGGCATGGCCCTCCATCTTCAACGGTCATCCGGAGTGAAACGAAGGATCTCGTTTTGCGGAGGCCAACCTTCATTTGCACTTCTCTTGCAATAGAACCTTAATGCCATGAAATATATCATCCTCCTGGGAGACGGGATGGCCGATTACCCGCTCAAAGAGCTGGGTGACACAACGCCGTTGCAGGCTGCTCACACGGAATCCATGGACAGCATCGCCGCGCGGGGCACGCTGGGGATGGCGCAGACGATCCCCGAAGGTCTGTCCCCGGGAAGCGATATCGCCAACCTGAGCATCCTCGGCTATGACCCGCGCCGCTATATCACCGGCCGCGCCGTCTATGAGGCGGCAAGCGCCGGGGTAAAGCTCACCCCCCGCGATGTCGCCTTTCGCTGCAACCTGGTTACCCTGGGTGAGCAAAACAACGCCGCCATTATGGAAGACTACAGCGCCGGGCACATTTCCACCGACGAGGCGCAACCGATCATCCTCGAACTGGACCGGCGACTGGGCACTGATGAGATCCGCTTTTATCCGGGAGTGAGCTACCGGCATCTGATGGTGTGGACCGAGGGCATTGACACGGTTGCGACAACCCCGCCCCATGACATCAGCGGAAAAGATATCGCATCCTATCTGCCCCGGGGGAAGGGTTCTGATACCCTCAATCGAATCATGGCCGAGGCACGTGCCATCCTGCAGGAAAGCCCGGTCAACCAAGAAAGGATGGCCGCATCCAAGCCTCCGGCAAACGCTATATGGCTCTGGGGCCAGGGAAAACCCATTAACCTGCCCACCTTCAGGGAAAAGTACGGTCTCAATGGATCGGTTATTTCCGCGGTGGATTTAATCAAGGGCATCGGCATAACCCTGGGCTTGAGTCCGGTGGAGGTGCCCGGCGCGACCGGCTATCTGGACACCAACTATCAGGGCAAGGCCGAACACGCGCTCAAAGCGCTTGAGGCAAGGGACTTCGTCTTTGTCCACGTGGAAGCCCCCGATGAGGCATCACACAGCGGCAGCCTTGCCAATAAGATTCGGGCCATTGAGGATTTCGACCGCCTGGTGGTAAGAACCGTGCTTGAAGGCCTGAAACGCTTTCCGGAATACAGAGTAATGGTGCTTCCCGATCACCGAACCCCCATTGTCAGGAAGACTCACACCGCGGAGCCGGTGCCCTTTGCCTTCCTCAGCTCCAACGATCTTTTAAAAAGCCCGCGCAAAGACGCCGCATTCAACGAGGTTTCGGCGCAGGACAGCGGACTCTTTGTGGAGCAGGGATCCAGCCTCATGGACCTTTTCATCAAGGGCTGATTCTGATGCCAGATTATTTCCTCAAGATTCTTTAGGTTGTCCTCTGTTGTATGTTTGAAAAATAGATTGAGCATGCCCCCTCACCCTAACCCCTGGTCGCCTTCGGCGCCGCCGGAGGCGGGTAAACCTCTCCCCCCTGGCCGGATAAAACTATGGACCATTGAATTGGCAACGGGCAGGCCGGTGGGGAGAGGGAACCTTTTTTCCTCGTTGTCCTTTATTGGAAAAGAAAATTAAGAAGCCCCTCTCCCCTTTGCGGGAGAGGGATGGGGTGAGGGGGAAATGAATGTATCGCAGTCAGGAGCAAAGCACTGTCAGGAGATTCCCATGAAAAAAACCATTACCGAATACCGCGTCATTTACGAGGACATCGATGCCATGGGGGTGGTCTATTACGCCAACTACCTGGGCTGGTTTGAGCGGGGGCGGACGGAATTTTTCCGGGAACTCGGCATCCCGTACACCGATGTGGAGAAACACGGGATCATCACCCCGGTTTCAGAAGTTTACTGCAAGTACCACAAGCCCGCGCGCTACGATGATCTGGTGGAGATAGAAACATCGGTTTCTTCCTTTAAAAAGGTCACCATCGTGTTTGACTACCGGGTCTACCGGAAAGCAGATCGCACGCTGCTGGCAAGCGGCTACACCCGGCATGGATTCATCGATCTCGAAGGAAAGATCGTAAAGATCCCCGATTTTGTCCATGAAAAGATCGCGTCACTCATTTCTGAAGGGGTGGCGGAAAAGGATTAGTAAAAGCTCGACTCTCCTAAAAATTTAGCTTGACAAATAGGCCCGCATCCAATATTAATGATACATACTGACGCGGGGTGGAGCAGCCTGGAAGCTCGTCGGGCTCATAACCCGGAGGTCGCTGGTTCGAATCCAGCCCCCGCTACCATAAAAATCAAAGACTTGCAGCTTATGAGCTGCAAGTCTTTTGTTTATTAGAGGGCTTTCTTCTACCTTTATTGAAGCCCCTTTTCCCCCACGATCTGAAGATACTCTGCCATTCCCAGAAGGGATGATGCTTCGCTCAAATGCAATTCCATTGCGGCAAAATTTGAGAACAATCTATCATCATGGTTCTTCATGGTTTGAAGGTTCTCAGGAAGCGAGCGGACGGCGATCCGATTCCCGTATATCTTAAGCACATTTATGCCATTCCGATGAAATAGGCCGCGCAGCTCATCAGGGGTGAAAACTCTGGTGCTCTGTATCCCTTTATAAGAAACAAAGTTTAGCTCACTTCTGCACAGTTTCAGTGCATTCCCAGGGTCCTGCTGCATTTCCCGTAATGCTGACGGATACCGTCCAAGCACGGCGGCCCAGATTCTGCCGTTCATTTTTAAGACCCGGGCTAATTCATTCACCACCGCTTGAGAATCGGATATGGAGACCGGGCCGTCTTCACAGAGCACAAAATCAAAGGTCTCTGCTTTAAATGATAAGCGAGTCAGGTCCTGTTCCTGAATCGTTATTTTATCCGATAGTCCCTCCTTTTTAATCTTCTCCTCCGCCTGCCTTAACATCCCTTCTGAAATATCGCACAGGGTGACGGCATACCCCATTTGGGCTAAAGGTACCGCCCATCTGCCGGTTCCTCCACCGGCGTCAAGTATGGATGAGTTCCTGCCTGCCGGAAGATAATTTCGGAGGTGCTCCCAGGTCACATACCCGTACACCTTCCCTTGCAGCGTTTCCAGCCAGCTGTCAAAAGAAGGGGAGATGGTATTAAACACCGCTTTGATATTTTCTGTCGATTCCGGTTTTTGTTTCATTGAGCAGCCCTCCTGTTTGGTCTGTTTCTGCCTTCCCCGGCGGTTTCCGTATATCAGAAATTGCCGGATTAAACCACAATCAACGTCTCCTTTCGTTTTCGCTTATCGCAGGATGCCCGGGGGCCGCCAAAACAGCGGGTTGACCGAGGAATGGAATGGTGCCGGCGGGAATGGAAATTCGCCCGCCGCTTAGCATGCTTTGCAGTCTTTTTAATTGATGCAGCGGCGATTATATCTTATACTGCCAAAATAACGTTTGGAGGACGGTTATCATGGCCCGGAGAAATAAACTTACCGAGTTTATCGTTAATCAGGATCGCTGCATCGGGTGCGGCATCTGTGTCGACGCCTGCCCTATGAAGATTCTGGCAATTGAAAACGACCTGTGCGTGATCACCGACGCTTCCAGGTGTCTGGAGTGCGGAACCTGCATTCGCGAGTGCCCGCAGGATGCCATCACCATGCCGGGCGTTAAGCTGTCTCCCGAAGGCAAAGAGGCCGCCCCCGGACAAGGAGCGGCGTCCGCTCATACCGGCGCTTTCGAAGGCGGTCCCAGGAGGTTCACCCCGATCCTGCAGCACCTGACCGACATGCTTCTCCGGGAGGTCATGCCCATTCAGGCATTTGAACATGAAGGCGTAGACGTCGCCGGCCTCAATGACTTTGAGCTTGAAGGGGAAAAGTGCTATTGCCGCGTCTACCAGGCCGACAAGCTGGAAAAGGTCGGCATATCACGGATGAATTTCTACGGCTCGATGGTGGCGGAGGTTCTGTCCATCACCCCCGGCCCGGCGTATGACATCCCCTATTACATTATGGACTGGGATGAATCGGCTGATCATATTTTCTTCATCTGTGATTTGCTGCCCAGTGACGATCCGGCACGGAATCCGGATCATCTGCAGAAATACTTTTTTGAACCGCTCGATGGTTTCTATCAGACCTATTCAGTTATTCCCGGCATGAGGCCGAGCGTGTTCCACTGGGTGCGGGCCATTCATTCCCCCTACATTATCACCGGCACCATCGACAAGCACGCGCTCCAGGACGTGAGCCAGATTTATCAGTGCGCGCTGGACTACTTTAACGCGTGGCTCAATCTTTACAAAAACGCGCAGCCGCGCGATATCAACTCGGCATCCATGAAGCTGATTCATGAGCGACGGAAGCAGATCAGGACCCTGTACCGGGAAAACGATCCCGGGGTTGGATCTCTCAATAAATTTTTAGGTGATCGGCTGGCGGACGCCTCCCTCTCGATCATCGAACCGTAGAAGGCGGTAAGCGTATCGGGGAAGAAAACTGCGAAAGAGGTCACATCACTGCTTTTAAAAGCCTGCTAAATATTAATTAAGCGGCTCAGGGGGAGGGGCTTTTGAGCCGCCTTCGCCCACGAGCCTGGCCTCTTTACAGGTTTACCGGCAGCCCTTTCCCTTTCAAATAATCCTTGACCTGCCGGATGCTTAAAATGCGATAGTGAAAAACCGAGGCGGCAAGCAAAATGCCGGCGCCGCCTTCCACCACCCCTTGATAAAAATGCTCCAGCGTGCCCGCCCCGCCTGACGCTATTACCGGCACCGTGACCGCATCAGCAATGGCCCTGGTAAACGGCAGGTCATAGCCATCCTGGGTTCCGTCCGCATCCATGCTGGTGGGAAGAACAGCACCGGCTCCCAGGTCCTGACATTCCTTCGCCCAGAGCACCGCGTCCTTGCCCGCCGGTTTGGTGCCGCCGGAAACCACCAGTTCAAAACCGGAAACCATGGACTTATTTCTTCTCCCATCGATGGCGATGGTAATCCTGCCCGATCCGAACCGCGTGACCGCTTCTTTGACCAGCGCCGGACTTTTTATCGCCGCGCTGTTCATGGACACGTTGGTTGCCCCCGCCTTCAGCACCAGATCAATATCCTCAAGACTGGAAATCCCACCCCCGACCGTAAGCGGAATGTCGATCACCGCTGCAACATGCTTGACCCACTCCAGCCTGGTCTTCCGGTTTTCCAAGGTGGCGGCAATGTCCAGCATGGCGAGTTCATCCGCGCCCTCCTGTTGATAGAACCGGGCGTTTTCCACCGGGTCACCGGCATCCTTGAGCCCGACAAAATTGACGCCTTTTACCACCCTCCCCTCTTTCATGTCCAGGCAGGGCATAATTTTAATAGCGGCCACGTCCGTACCCCTTTTCTCTGTTGGTTTGCGGTATTCCACAATGCGGCTATTAAAACAAAGATTGTCGTCAAATGCAAATCATTTGAATAGAAAAAACAGATTGTTGTTCCGTTATTGTCATCCTGAACCCTTCGCTGTGTCATGCTGAGCAAAGCGAAGAATCTTCGTTTTTCACTCAGGGTAAACTCCGTGAAGAATCTCATAGAATCAATCCGTTAAAAATGGAGATTCTTCGGCTGCAGCCCCAGAATCCATTACGACACCGTCTCCTGGGGGAGAGGATTGAAGTGAGGGGAAATGAACTATTGTGAAAATCAATTTTCATGCTTGATGGAGTCCCCAAAGGGCATGGGTGCTTAACAGGCACATGTAAAAATGCGGAAGATTTCTCGGTCGCTGAGTCTCCCTAGCCGGAAACCCACTCTGAGCCTTATCAAGGCATTCGGGCAGGTCTTCGCAATGACGCCTTAAGGGTTCCTCTAAAAATTGAACAAAAGTCCTATGCAGCATGGCAGGTGATA